>NZ_JBWKNG010000015.1:0-184466 GCF_059415465.1 Pseudomonas sp. GW821-FHT10C09 | reverse complement strand
CGCGAAGGCGGTGTATCAGTCAGCATTGATGTTGAATGACACACCGCTTCGCGAGCAGGCTCGCTCCCACAGTTTGATTAGGGGGTGTCCAATAACGAGATCAGGCGCGGTTCTATCGAAGTTTCCAGCACCTCAATCAACGCCAGCGTCACCGGCAGCTTGAAGCGCCGCCTTCCGGCGCTGCCAGGGTTGAGGAACAGACGCTCACCGCGCCATTCGATACGCGGCTTATGCGAATGACCGGTGATCACCAGTTTGATGTCAGCATCGAGCAACGCCGGAACATCGGCGATGTCATGCACCAGCAGCGTGCCCCATCCGTCCAGTTCGAAACGCAGCAGATCCTCGATATCTGCCGCCCAAGGTTCGCCCAAGTCATTGTTCCCGCGCACCACGTGCAGCGGAGCGATGAACGCCAGTTGATCGAGAATGTCGCGGCTGCCGATGTCACCCGCGTGGATGATCCGCTCACACCCCTGCAGCGCCGCAACCGCTTCGGCGCGGAGCAAACCATGGGTATCCGAAATCACCCCAACCTTCATACACCGCTCCAGATGACGCTTGAGACTCAGGCGATCAAGGATCTACTTGCGCCATCAGTTCGGCAACCGATTCCTGGCGTTTGGCGTAGCGCTGGGCCAGCACCGCACAGACCATCAACTGGATCTGATGGAACAACATCAACGGCAGGATCAACACGCCGATGGTGCTGCCAGCAAACAGCACTTGGGCCATCGGCACACCGGTGGCCAGGCTTTTCTTCGAACCGCAAAAAAGGATGGTGATGCGGTCTTCCACATTGAAACCGAAGGCTTTACCCAGCACCGTCGAGGCCACCAACACCAGCCCCAGCAACACGCAGCACGCCACCACCAGCCCGGCCAGTTCCCACAGCGGGATCTGCTGCCAGATGCCTTCGTTCACCGCTTCGCTGAACGCGCCGAACACCACCAGCAGAATCGAGCCCTGATCGACGAACTTCAGCCAACTCTTGTTGCGCCCAACCCATTCACCGATCCAGCGCCGCGCGATCTGCCCGGCAATGAACGGCAGCAGCAGTTGCACGCTGATCTTCACAATCGCATCAAGCGTCGAACCGCCATCGCCATGCACATTCAGCAACAGCGTCACCAGCAACGGCGTGATAAAGATCCCGAACAGGCTGGACGCCGCCGCACTGCAAATCGCCGCCGGAATATTCCCCCGCGCCAGGGACGTAAACGCAATGGCCGACTGCACCGTGGCCGGCAGTGCGCAGAGGTAGAGCATGCCCATGTACAGATTGTCACCGATCAGGGGTGACAGCACCGGTTTAAGCGCCAGGCCGAGCAGCGGAAACAGCACAAAGGTCAGGCTGAACACCAGCAAATGCAGGCGCCAGTGGCCGGCGCCGGCGATGATCGACTCGCGTGACAGTTTGGCGCCATGCAGGAAAAACAGCAGCGCGATGGCGATGTTGGTCAGCCAGCCAAAACCCACCGCGACCTGACCGCTGGCGGGCAAAAAGCTGGCAAGCAGCACGACGCCGATCAGGGTGAGGGTGAAGTTGTCGGGCAGGAAGCGAGGGCGCGTCATGGTGGGGCATCCGGGTTTTCCAGGAACGTGACGACGACTCTAACGCTTCTGCGGACTACCGACTAACGCTAGTAAGCCAGGAGATGTCGCCTAACGGACATGACCAGCGAGTCAATCATCGTTCTTGACGCTTGATGCCATTCAGTGGGAAAACAGGGCGGCCCGGATGGAAGCGTCGGCCATTCACGAATCAAGGAAGACTCATGAAAACCCTGTTGTGTTTACTGATCGCCACCGGCGTCGGCGCCGCCTTGCAATACGTCGGAATCCCCCATGGCCTGTTGCTCGGGTCGATCCTGGCGTCGGCATTGATCGCCAGTCGCCTGCACTTCTCCCCTACCCTGCGTTTCGGCCTCGGCTACGTGCAAATCGTACTGGGGATCGCGACCGGCCTGATGTTTACCGCGTGGGACAGCCACACCGTCGCGGCCATGCTCCCCAGCCTCGGTTTAATGCTGTTTTGCCTGATGGTGCAAAGCTCGGTGGCCGGTCTGGCGCTGCTGAAAATCGCCGGATGGAACCGCAAGGATTCGCTGCTGGCGGTCTACCCCGGCGCACTCGCGGCAATATTTGACTTGCTCGAATCCGAACGCGCGTCCAGCAAAGTGATTGTCGTGCATCTGGTGCGACTGCTCGCCATCACCCTCCTCGTCAGCTTCTGCATTCCCGGCCAGAGCAACGTTGCGGTGGCCGACAACAGCCTGCTGGACATGAGCATGGCGCTGCCCCTGCTGTCGCTGATCGCCTTGTGCCTGCTGCTCGGTCGTTTGTTGCTGAACGTCGGCGTGCCGGCACCGTTCATGCTCACCGCCATCGTGCTCACGGGCGTCTACCTCAAGTCCGGCTACTTGCAGGGCTTTCACATGCCGTCATGGAGTGTCGACTTCGCGACTGTGTTGCTCGGCGCGTTGATTGGCTCGAAATTCAAGGACATCTCTTTCGGCGAACTCCTGCATCACGGCCGTGCTGCCGTGATGTCGGTCGGCCTGATGCTGCTGATCGCCGCCGCATTTGCCGGCATCGCCGGGCAGTTTCTGGGCAGCAATCCGTTGTCGCTATGGCTGGCCTACATGCCGGGCGCCATCGAGACCATCGCACTCGTCGCCTTCAGTGGCGGGCTGAATGTTGTGTTCATCCTCACCCATCACCTGGTGCGCATGGTAGTGCTGCACTTTGCGCCGGCACTGGTCGTGCAAGCGCGGCGCTGGCGGGAGGATGTTTGAGGAAAGGATTAAGTCGGAGAGATGGTGGCCAGTGCGCCAATCAGAATGGTCAGCACCAGAAATCCACCGAGGAAAATTGCCATCTTGCCCATTTGAGGCCTCCTACATTTTGAGTTCGCGGTAGGCCGTCATTGTGAGCCTGCAACTGAGTGCATTACAGAGTCAGATAACCCGGAAAAATACGGATCAGATGCCTGAAACGAAAAAGCCCCGCCCCACTGATGTGGGACGGGGCTTTCTACAGCACGGACCGCCGTTTTACAGGTCAGTGATTTCCTTGTGACGTGGCACCAGCATTTTCATCACGCTCCATGCCACCAGATAGGCCAGCGAACAGATGGCGAACATGATCATGTAGCCGGTGTGAATGTCGTTGATCGATTTGTAGTAGTCGAACACGTAACCACCGATCTTGGTCATCACCACACCGCCCAAACCACCTGCCATGCCGCCGATACCGACCACCGAAGCGATGGTTTTTTGCGGGAACATGTCAGACACGGTGGTGAAGATGTTGCACGACCACGCCTGGTGCGCCGAGGCGCCCACACCAATCAGCAACACCGGCACCCAGAAACTGATGTAGCCGAACGGCTGCGCCAGCAGGACCACCAGCGGGAACAGCGCGATCACCAGCATGGCTTTCATACGGCCGTCATACGGCTTGTCGCCACGCGCCATGAAGTAGCTCGGGAACCAGCCGCCGCCGATACTGCCGATCATGGTCATGCTGTACAACACGGCCAGTGGTGCAACGATGGCCGCGCCCTTCATCTCGTATTGCGCCGACAGATAGGTTGGCAACCAGAACAGGAAGAACCACCACACGCCGTCCGTCATGAACTTGCCGAAGGCAAACGCCCAGGTCTGGCGGTAGGTCAGCAGTTTGAACCACGATACTTTTTTGGCAGCGACACCCGAGACTTCCGGGGTGACCACTTGCACAGGCTCATCGGCACGGATGTAGGCCAGTTCCTCGGCCGACAGACGTTTCTGTTGATCTGGCTTCTCGTAGAGCGCGATCCAGACCGCGACCCAGACGAAGCCCAACAGACCAATCACGATGAACGCTGCTTCCCAGCCCCAGATGCCGGCAATCAGCGGCACGCAGATCGGCGCAAGGATCGCACCGACGTTGGCGCCGGAGTTGAAAATGCCAGTAGCGAACGAGCGCTCTTTCTTAGGGAAGTATTCCGCAGTCGCCTTGATCGCGATCGGGAAGTTACCCGCTTCACCAATCGCCAGCACGGCACGCGACAGCATGAAACCGGCAATCGAAACCGGGATCACGGCGAGGCCGAGCGCACTGCTCAGGAAGCCGATGCCCTCACCCATAGGCACCGCAAAGGCGTGCATTACCGCACCGGTGGACCAGATGCCAATCGCAAACATGTACGCTTTCTTGGTTCCGATCTTGTCGACGAAGCGGCCGGCGAACAACATGGAAATCGCATACACAAACTGGAAAACCGAGGCGATGTTGGCGTAGTCGGTGTTACTCCAGCCAAATTGCGTCGACAGCTGCGGCGCCAACAGACTCAGTACCTGACGGTCGAGGTAGTTGACGGTGGTAGCGAAAAACAACAGTGCACAGATCGTCCAGCGGTATTTGCCGACCGTCTGGCCGACGCGTTGCGCATTGATGGGCTCGTTCAGATTCATGGCATCACTTTATTATTGGATTATGGTGATGATCTCTCGGTTTCAAGCGAGATCAATTGTGTCGTAGAGCATCGCCAAAACGCGAGAATTCCGCGCCAAGGCTGGTCGGGTTAGCCGTGTCTTGCGTTCAACAAAATGCTGTTGGACGAGTGCTAGTAGCGCTTTGACGGGACAATGGACTGCGACGACGCTGATCGCGCGGGCACGCGAGCAGACAACATCAAGCCAGAGGGAGCGACGCTGGGGGGAATGAGTACGCAAGATGGATTCATGATGGGGCCGACACTCTTTTTATTTTTAGGCTTCAACAGCCGATGTCTCGTCTGTCGTCGTACAACTGCGCCTTTTATATCGAGATAAGGGTTGGGGTGTCAATCGGAAAGTTGGCCGTTTGTCTGGGGATTTAGCGCGGATTGAGATTTGATATTCGTAGAGAAGCTGCTAGCTGTGGGAGCGCTAGCCGTGTGAATGGGCGGGTGGTGTCGACAGGATGTCTGGGAATTGAATCATCGCCGCGTTGTACGATGACGCGTTGCTCAGTGCTCCCAATGCGAACAGAGAATGACGCTGCAGAGGTTTGTTCGTTTAAAACCCGGATCCTTGAACGCCAGGAAATCATCGTTGAACGTACCGAATGTGCTGCCAGGACGATGTTTCATCCCCTGATAAAACTCGTCGATCATCTTATGAGCGAAATCGGTTCCACGGGGATAGCGGGCGATGACCGCCCCACGTTGTTCGTCTGTGAACTGCTCAAAGCCACGTCCAGCCACATCCATTCCCGCCCCTGCCTGCAACAGGGCAATTTCTGAATGCATGTGTTCCGGTATACCCGGCGTCGTATGAAGTGCGACGGCGTTCCAGACTTTCTCTATGTCCCCTTCGAAAATATGATGGCTGCGCAGGAAGTCGCGCGCGGCGTTCGCACTGTCCACTTCAAAGCGCAACTGGCTCTCTTGATAGACAGATGTCAGGCCAAGATCGTGGAACATCGCGGCGACGTACAGCAGCTCTGGGTCGAAGGTCAGGCCCTTTTGTTGACCGAGCAAAGCGCCCCAGAAATAGACGCGCGTGGAGTGGGAAAACAGCAACTCGCTTTCGGTGTCACGAATGAGTTGCGTCACTTCGTGGGCCATTTTGCTGTCCGGGATTTTTACGCTGAGAAGGTCGTTCGTTGCCACGGTTTTATCCACCTGTGTCTAGCGTCGGGATCACTGAAAGTAAAAAAATACACGCCGCTCGGGGTGGAACACAGTGCCAATATTGCGAATTTTGAGTTGGCCAATGAGCGCGTGAGGTTCCGCCCCCTCAAAGGGGACGGAGCCGTCACGACGCAGTACTCAACCGCGAATAAACGCCAACAAATCAGCATTGATCTGATCCGCGTTGGTCGCCGGCATTCCGTGAGGAAAGCCCGGGTACGTCTTGAGTGTGGGGTGCTTCAAGAGTTTGGCCGAAAGCGGCGCAGAGTCTGCAAACGGCACGATCTGATCGTCCTCGCCATGCATCACCAGCGTCGGCACCTCAATCGCCCTCAGATCCTCGGTGAAGTCAGTCTCGGAAAACGCCTTGATGCAGTCGTAATGAGCTTTTGCTCCGCCCATCATGCCCTGACGCCACCAGTTATCGATGACGCCCTGCGAGACCTTGGCCCCGGGTCGATTGAAACCGTAGAACGGTCCTGCCGGCACATCCACATAAAACTGCGTGCGGCTGGCGACCAATGCCGAGCGGAACCCGTCGAACACTTCCAGGGGTAACCCACCGGGGTTCTTTTCCGATTGGACCATGATGGGCGGAACCGCGCTGATCAGTACGGCCTTGGCAACGCGTCCCGGTTTGGCCCGCGCGGTGTAGCGTGCGACTTCACCACCCCCGGTCGAATGGCCGACATGGATCGCACCCTTGAGGTCGAGCGCATCGGTCAGCTCGATGACATCGGCGGCATAGGTGTCCATTTCATTGCCCTCCCACGTCTGGGTCGAGCGCCCGTGCCCGCGGCGGTCGTGCGCGATCACCCGATAGCCCTTGAGCAGGAAGAACATCATCTGGTTGTCCCAGTCATCCGCGCTCAATGGCCAACCGTGGTGAAACACGATGGGCGTCGCGTCTTTCGGCCCCCAATCCTTATAGAAAATCTGCGTGCCGTCTTTGGTCGTTATTGCGTTCATGGCGTGTTCCCCCTCGTGATCCGGATTGTGTGGGATTGCAGGGTGCTCATTAGTGCTTGAGTCAACTCGCAAAAGCTGGAAAGCGTTACCAACAAACGTGCAACAGGCTGCTGGCCTGCGGTCGTGAACAATGGGCCACGAACAGGCTTGGTCAGTGTAGAAGACGTTTAGGAAGCAACACTTTCAAACGATAGATGGAGCTTGCGGGGGGCAACGGCAGGATGTGGGGATTGCGAAGATCAAACGCGATGTGCGATGACAACCGTCGGTTTGAAGCAGGTCATGCATAAACTTTGCTTTCGCATTTCATTTAAGGATAACTGTGGCCCTGCCCTGCCTTGAGGTGAACCGAGATGTTTGACCTGGCCTCTATCGTGACCTACGTAGCCGTCGTGATCGGACTCTTCTTGATCCCGGGCCCCGCCGTGCTGCTGGTGATCACACGCACTGTTCAGGGTGGACGTAAAGTCGGGATTGCCACCGGGCTGGGCATTGCGTCGGGTGATCTGATCCACACACTGAGCGCTGCGCTGGGCCTGTCGGCCATATTGATGACGTCTGCGATCGCGTTTAACGTCGTGAAAATCGCAGGGGCCTGCTATTTGATCTACCTGGGCGCTCGCGCGTTTTTTGCCAAATCCAGCGCCACTGTGCGGATGCAACTGCCCGACGTGAGTTCGACCCAGGCCTATTTTCAAGCGGTCGGCGCCGAGGTACTGAACCCGAAAACTGCCCTATTTTTTCTGGCGTTCCTGCCTCAATTTATTCACCCGGAATCTGGCTCGTCCTTGAGTCAGTTTGCCGTGCTTGGCTTGATTTTTTCGGGGCTGAGCGCGATCTATACCAGCCTGATTTCCATCAGCATTCGTCCCTTGAGCCAGTTGATCAAAGGCCTCTCGAGGTTGCGTCGGTGGGAAGGGAAAATAATCGGAACGTTGTTTGTTGCGCTTGGGGTGAAGGTTGCTTTTCAGCAGCAGTGAGACGGGTTTGGCGAGTCAACCACTGAAATGCATAAAGCCCCGCCCCCTCAAAAGGGAACGGGGCTTTTTACTGAAACAACGAACAACCTGTGGCGAGGGGGCTTGCCCCCGTTGGACTGCGCAGCAGGCCCATTTTGTCGGCTCCGCTACGCTACCCAACGGCAAAGCACTACGATCCGACAAATTGCTCCACCACAAAACACCGGTTACACGCCCGGCTCAATCTTATCCAACATCCCGTTCGCCGTGATCTCCGCCACCATGATGCTGTTTGAAATACCCAGCAACGCGTAGCGCGCCTCCCCCTCCAGATGATCCACCAAGTGATGAACCATCACATCAAGCGAAGCCAACGTCTCGACCAAAAAAACCGCCAGGGTTTCGGCTGTGGCTTTCGGGTCCACGGAAAACAGCGTGCTGCGGGTTCGAGGTTTGGCTTTGATGTCGGCGTTCGACGGAAAGTGGAAGTCGAGGGCGCGTTCGGCCGCCTCGTTAAGCTTTTTTGACTCGGGTTCGTACGGGGACACTGGATCGGTGTCCGGTGGATTGGGTGTTACCTTGAACATGGTGAAACTCCTAGAGAAATGGAGCTGCCACGATTCGCTGCGAAACGAAAAATAAGGTGGCAACTGTACGCGGGTTCGCAGACCAGGACTCTAGGAACCCGGCAGACCCGAAGGTCTCCCACGCACAGCCGCCATGACATGAGAGACAGACCTGACGAAGCATCTGTTCATGGACGTAGACGTTGTGCGTCTAGAGTTTACCCAGGCTGCGAAACCCGATCACTGATGTGCAGTGACACGAATCAAGTTACCGAGTGACCCAAAAGCGCACAAGCCGGCGGATTCTGGCGTACCCGTAGGCAAAGGCACAAGGTTTTGTAGCTTTCAGGACGTAACGCTGGGGGTGTTTTAAACATGTGCCCGCAAGAGTTGTTGAATAGGCTGGCACGCACTTCCTACGGAGGGGTGGAAGCGGTAGAAATCTAATCTCTTGAATCAGACGGCAATCATCCATGATTGCTGAGGGGATCCGGGCCCCAAAGGACAAACGCAGGGAGCTTCGAATTGCCGTATCTGCTAACTCGTTAAGTAGCTGCAAAAATGGCCAAGTGCTACCATCTGCGATCTCTTTGGACTTATACAATCACAAGGATTTTTCGAATGACGTACCTCCGCTTACTTTTAGTTTTATCCCTGATTGCTCTTTGCAGTGGCTGTGCCTCGCCCGCTCAAATTTCCGGCATGTCAGTATCTGCCGATCAAGCGAAGGCAAGCACCTATGACTCTCAGCTGAGAAAAAATGTCCGGCTTTCCGAAGTGAATGGCGGAGATAAAACCAACCCGCTATGGACGTCGGAAATCGACAGCCCTGACTTCGGCGCGGCACTCAAGCAATCGCTTGCTAACGCTAATTTGCTTGGCGACGAATCAGCCTCCTATGCGCTACGTGCCAATTTGCTGCGCGTTGACCAGCCCATATTCGGACTGGATTTTGAGGTTACCAGCGAAGTGGAATACACGTTAATAGAGTCAACTACCAACAAGGTTATTTTGCGTGAAATTATCCGAACGCCTTTTACTGCGGGTTTCGGCGATTCCGTTATAGGCATCAAGCGTCTACGATTGGCGAATGAGGGATCCGCTCGAGTAAACATCATCGCTATGCTTAAGCGTCTCAGTGATCTCAAAATCGAAGCCAAACAAGTTTCGTTAAAGAACTAGGTATTTCCTGACACTACTCTTCTGTCCAGACCTGAGGCTACGAGGATTGTTACACCGAAGTAGCCAGGGTTTAGCACCTTTGATCCCAGTCGAACGTCAATCACTGAACAGACCAAGCCGATCACCCATCAAGCAAGATGACCCGGCAGGTTCTCGAAGCAGTGGCGAAGTTTGATCAGTTGGGAGCATGCCCCATGCTGCCTGCGATCACCGCCAGTAATTGCATCCTTGGCAGTCAATCGTTCTGAGGACTATGTTCGAATGACACATACCAAGGAACAGCGGCATCGGTATGAATGTGCTTTTGCTGGTGAGGAATGAAGGCGGTGTCGAGAGTCCCCAATGCGATCGAAATCCAGTCGGCAAATTGGCCTTGGCTACGTGACCAAAATAGGTTCGAACCACACTTCGCACAGAATTCGCGCACTACTGTCTCCGAAGATGCGTAGGCTGCGATGCTGTCAGCTCCTTCAAGTACCCGTAGCGCGTTACGCAGAACACTGCCGTACGACGCAAATGCAGCTCCGTGGCCTTTGCGACACTGACCGCAATGACAATGACTCACTCCTTTTGGTGAAGTGAGCAGCTCATATCTGACTGTCGAGCACAGGCAACTTCCTCGATATGTGTATTCCATGTTATCGCCCATAGCCGTGGATATGCGCGAGTCTACCATCTCAATTTAGTGACTCGATTGTCCGCTTTGGCTAAACGCCGCCCGTCAAATAATCTGAATCCACCCCTCGTACAAAACCACCCCCCACAAAAAAGCCCACTGACCGTCACCGGTTCAGTGGGCTTTTAACAAGGCCTTCTACTTACAAAGCCATATCACTAGCAGCATTAGCCTTAGGAGCCTTCGGCGCGTCACCAGGAGCAACAACCGGAGCCCCCACCTGCGGAATCACCGGCGGCGGAGTCAGCTCCAACACCTTGGCAGTGTAAGCCCACTCCTGCGCAACCTTCTCAGGACTGCCGTTCAACTGAGTGCCATAGCTCGGCACGATCTGGTGCAGCTTCTCCTGCCACGCTGGCGAAGCAACCTTATCCTTGAACACCTTCTGCAGCACGGTCAGCATGATCGGCGCAGCGGTCGATGCACCCGGCGATGCGCCCAGCAGACCAGCAATCGAGCCGTCAGCCGACGAAACAATCTCAGTACCCAACTTCAGCACGCCACCCGCCGCTTCATCACGCTTGATGATTTGCACGCGCTGGCCGGCTTGCCACAGGCGCCAGTCTTCGGCTTTGGCGTTCGGGAAGTATTCTTTCAGGGCGTTCATGCGGTCTTCGTCAGACAGCATCAGTTGGCCTGCAAGGTACTCAACCAGTGGGTATTCCTTGATGCCGACTTTGGTCATTGGCCACACGTTGTGTGTAGTCGTAGTGGTCAGCAGGTCCAGGTACGAACCTTCTTTCAGGAACTTGGTGCTGAAGGTCGCGAATGGGCCAAACAGGATGACGCGCTTGCCGTCCAGGACACGGGTGTCCAGGTGCGGAACCGACATCGGCGGTGCGCCGACGGAGGCTTTGCCGTAAGCCTTGGCCAGGTGTTGTTCGGCGATGGTCGGGTTTTCGGTCACGAGGAACGAGCCGCCAACCGGGAAGCCTGCGTATTCCTGGGCTTCAGGAATGCCGGACTTCTGCAGCAGGTGCAGTGCACCGCCGCCAGCGCCGATGAACACGAACTTGGCGTCGGTTTCGGATTTAGTGCCGTCTTTCAGGTTTTTGTAGCTGACGCGCCAGGTGCCGTCTTCGTTCTTGGTGATGTCTTGCACTTCGCTAGACAGCTTCAAGTCGAACTTTGGCGTGGTTTGCAGGTGCGCCACGAACTGGCGGGTGATCTCGCCGAAGTTCACGTCGGTGCCGATCGGGGTCCAGGTGGCCGCGACTTTCTGGTTCGGGTCGCGCCCTTCCATCATCAGCGGAACCCACTTCTTGATCACAGCCGGGTCTTCGGAGTACTGCATGCCGGCGAACAGCGGGCTCGCTTGCAGGGCTTCGTAGCGCTTCTTCAGGAATTTGATGTTGTCATCGCCCCACACAAAGCTCATGTGCGGAGTGGAGTTGATGAACGAACGCGGGTTTTTCAACACGCCTTGCTGAACTTGCCAGGACCAGAACTGACGGGAGATCTGGAACGCTTCGTTGATTTCAACGGCTTTCGGGATCTGTACGTTGCCTTTGTCGTCTTCCGGTGTGTAGTTCAACTCGGCCAGGGCGGAGTGACCGGTACCGGCGTTGTTCCAGCCGTTGGAGCTTTCCAGGGCGACGCCGTCGAGACGCTCGATCATTTCCATCGAGGTGCCGGGTTCCAGCTCATTGAGCCACACACCCAGGGTTGCGCTCATGATGCCGCCGCCAATCAGCAGCACATCGACTTTCTTTGCCTCTTCCGCGTGAGCGGACGTGATCCCCATCGACAAAGCCAGCCCCAGCAGGGCCGTGTTCATTTTTTTAAACATCTGTAGCACCTATGATAAAACGCCATCCGCCCTTCCATCTTCATGTCAAAAACCCCTGGTTCACGGCATACAGGCAGGATGTCGTGGGTGTTCATGCATGCTGATTGGAGGGTGGGCACACAAGGCCGATGTGTCTCCATCGACCTCAGTTATATGTCCCTACTGAACTGACTTTTTATCATTATTGGCTTCAGCTACTTGAGCGACATTGATCCTGTCGGCACGTCTCCAAGACGGACCAACTGAACAGGTCAAACCAAGTTGGCGCGCAGAATATCACGGTCGGGCGACCGTGCGCTCCCGAAAGGACTTGTGAGTCTAGTCCAGACGAGGCTCGTTCGCCGCGTTCTGGCCCAAACGATTCAGCACAAACACCTTGGCGTTGCGGGTCATCTGGTCCAGATGCCGGTCGCGTTGCTTCTCGGCATCGATCATTGCGCGCTTGCCGTGCTTCTGCAGCAAGTAGTGATGGATCTGCCGAACTTCCAGCGAACTGTAGATCGACGCCACATCCAGCAGCCCCATCAAGCCTTCGCTGCTGTGGTCGCGAGTGTTCATCAGCACTTGCGTAGCGCGCACGCCCAGCACCTGAAAGCCCATCGATTCAAACCACGGCACCTTGGCCACGGCGCAGGTCAATTCGGCGTGCGGGTAACGGCTGATCATGTCTTGCAGCATGGCGCGCGCGACACCTTGGCGACGATGGCCGGCGTCGACCGCCATGTAGGCGACACCGCAGGCTTGCGGATCGTCTTTGATTGGCAGGTACAGCAAAAAGCCGATGACCTTCTCCGGGTCTTCTTCGTCGGTGGCGACGATCAACTCGACCGCAATCCCCTTCGACCCGTCGAGCGCTTCCAGGTACAGGTGCACTTCGAAGCCGACCGTGTATTGGTAGACGTTGTACAGCGGGTTACTCGGACCGATGCCGACCATGCTGATGTCGGTCAGGTTATCGACGACCAGTTGCAGGATCTGGCTGTTGATGTGCTCCGGGCACGGGGCTGCGAAGTGGGTGAGTTGCGGCATTGAAATTCTGACTCCGGGAAAAGACTTACTGGGCATCGGCCGGGCTATTGTCACAGATTGAGCGCCACGCGGCTTGCGCCAGCAGATCGCGGTAGGCCTTGGGACTGCCCTTCACCCTTCCCGATAACCACGCGCGGCAGTAACTGTCGGCCTGGCCGATGATCAGTGACAGCAACAGTTCGCCAGGCACCGCGCGCAATTCATCGCGCCGGCCGGGCTCTGCCAGCCATGCGCCGAGTGTGTGATTACGGGTTTTGTTGCGGGTTGCGAGCTCGTCCTTGAACGGGCCTTTGGTGATGGCGAACCGTGCGTGGTACTGGAAGCGCGCCCATTCCGGTTGGCTGTCGACCCAGTCGACGTAGCTGTACACCAGCGCGTGCACGCCTTCCTCGGTTGTCTTCGCTTCGGCCAGATAGCAGTCACGCAGCTGCGCCTGATCGTCCAGCGCGGTGAAAAACAGCGCCGCCACCAAGCCTTCCTTGTTACCAAAGTGGTGATAGATCGCGCCGACGCTGGTGTCGCATTCGGCGCGGATCATCTCGATGGTCGTGGCTTCGACTCCCAGCTCGTTGAACAGAGCCAGGGCCTTTCTGAAGATATCGCGCTTGAGTTCGGCTCTTCTGCCGGGGTAGCAGCGTTCGAGTAAATCTGAGGTTTCCATGCGGGACACTGGCCAAGAAAATCCATGACAAGGCAGAGCACTGCCCATGAGTAAGCCGCGCTAGGTTGACAGATTTCATTGCGACAGAATACTGTTCCGTAACAGAACATTATTCTGTTACGGAACATCGTTCTGCCAAATCAACCATCAGTGAGGCTTCAACATGAGTCAGTTTCTCAGCATGTTTAACAGCGCAGGTCCGCAAGCGTTCAGCAAAATGGCCTGTCAGGTGGCGCCCTACTTCAGCACGATCAACCCGCTGATCTCGGAATTGCGTCCGGGTTATGCCGCGGTCCAGGTGCCGTTCACGCGGGAGATCACCAACCACTTGGGCAGCGTGCATGCGATTGCGATGTGCAACGCCGCCGAACTGGCCGCCGGGACGATGACTGACGTGTCCATTCCTGCCGGTGCGCGCTGGATTCCGAAAGGCATGACCGTGGAGTATCTGGCCAAGGCCAAAAGCGACGTGACGGCGGTGGCTAGCGGAGAGGCGGTGGACTGGCAGACGGAAGGCGACAAGATCGTGCCGGTGGAGATTCATGACGCCGAAGGCAAGAAGGTGTTCACGGCGCGGATCACCATGAATGTGAAACTGGCCTGAGCCGCACTTTCCCTGTAGCAGCCGCACGCAGGTTGCTACAGGGGGTGTCGCGTACGAACAACCTCATTCCCCCCCGATACCGAGGATTACCCCCCGGTTCGGTGCCCTTTCCCCACTGTTCAAATACCCTTACACATCTCTCAACCCAATGATTTAACAAAGCTTTTCAGGCCACTACGGTAATGGCGCGACTTTTGCGTTAGCCGAAGGGCACGTGCCCTCACACCGGCATGCCCCACGAGAACCATCATGAAAAGCTCAATCCCTGCGAACAAATCGCCCGGCGTTTCCCTGGCGCAGGGCATCACTACGGTGGTGCTCATGACGGCCAGCCTGGCCACACTGAATGCCGCCCCGATTGACGATGTCAGTCAACCGCCGCCGACCGATCCCTCGGCCTATTACAACCCACCGGCGGATCCAGTCGTGGCGCTCGAAGCATTGAAGACAATGCCCGAGGCGAATCAGGGTTCACTGGCCTTGCCCAACGGTGTGTACGGCGACAAGGAAACGCCCCGCGCCGATAACGTGCTGCCGCCCGCTGCGCAAACGTCGTTCAACTTCCCCACCAACGGCAAACCAAGTCCCTTGTTTGGGGCCGAGCCGTTTACTCAGCAACTGCTGCTGTTCGAAGAGTTCGGTACGGAAAAACTCGACCCGACGCTGCCGCAGCCGCCGCTGAGTTTCCCCGTGCCCACCACCGGCCCGGCGCCGCAGCAGGACCCGAACCTCGTCGCTCGCAGTGGCCCGTCAAGTGCCGCGCTGGATGCGTTCATGCGTCAACCGGGCTTGTTTCCGTTCCCGTCGCAGTTTTCCAATGTGCTGGATCGCAACCCCTGGCAGGCGCAGATCGAATCGTTCCTCAACCGCCATCCAGTCGGTTCACCCGCTGAAGGTCGGCCACCGGGAAAAGGCTGGTCGCATCAGCGCTGGAACGAGTTCTACCCGCAGGCGGATTTCAAGACCGTGCAAGCCGGCGCGCGGACCAACCTGGGCCTGCGTGACCGCAAGCAATTGCACAACTACGCCAAGGGTGAATTTGCCCCCGGCGGGCTCTACTACCAAACCTCGGACATCCCGGCCACCGCCGGTACCACCAAGGGCATCGACGTGCGTTTCCACTCGAAAATGCCAATCCAGAATCACAATGCGCTGTGGACTTTCGACGGCACCGTGCCGCCCAAATTGCTCATGGTGCGCTACGGCCAACCTCTGGTGATGCGTCACTACAACGCCCTGCCGATCGACCCGGCGGCCAACATGGGCTTCGGCCTGCACACCATCAGCACCCACGAACACAACGGGCACTCCCCGGCCGAAAGCGACGGCTATGCCAACGCGTTTTTCTTTCCGGGTCAGTACTACGACTATCGCTGGCCCGTGCAATTGGCCGGCTACGACACCATCAACACCACCGCGCAGGATCCGCGCGCCGCCTTCCCTTGCGCGCCCGGTGAAACCCTCTACGTCAACGACGCCAGTCCCGGCCTGAAAACCTGCGACAACGGCACCATCAAGATTCGTGGCGACTGGCGCGAAACCATGAGCACCCACTGGTTCCACGACCACATGCTCGATTTCACCGCGCAGAACGTCTACAAGGGCAACGCGGTGATGATGAATTACTACAGCGCGCTGGATCGCGGGAACGAGGCGATCGAGGACGGTGTCAACTTGCGCTTCCCCAGCGGTTCGGCCATGCCGTGGGGCAACCGTGATTACGATGTGAACCTGGTGGTCGCCGACAAGGCCTGGGACGCGAACGGCCAGTTGTGGTTCAACCCGTTCAACACCGACGGCTTTCTCGGCGACCAGATTCTGGTCAACTGGCAGTACCAACCGGTGCTGAAAGTGCGGGCGCGCAGCTATCGCTTCCGCATCCTCAATGGCTCGGTGTCGCGCTACTTCAAAATGGCGCTGGTCCGCCAGGTCAGCGGCAATGGTGGCGAGTTTCCGGGGCCGGCGGGTTCCGGGGTGTCCTATAACCGCGTGCCGTTCCACTTGATCGGCAACGACGGCAACATCATGGCCCACAGCATTCCGTTCGACGGCACCATGGACCTCGATGGCGACGGTAACTTCCAGGATCACAACGCCATCCTGCCGACCCAGGGCATCGCCGAACGCTACGACATCATCGTCAACTTCGCGAAAAACGGGATTAGCGTTGGCGACAAGCTGTTCTTCATCAATCTGATGGCACACCAGACCGGCAAGGGCCCGGAGAAAGACGAACTGTCCCTGGCCGATGTGCTGTCGGAAAAATACAAAGCCGTGATCAAGCAAGGCAGCAAAGGTCCGGAATGGGACAAGGGCGACCCGGCCGTGGGCAAATTCCTCGAGTTGCTGGTACAGCCCTACTCTGGCCAGGACCTGAGCATGGACCCGGTCGCCTATGAACCGGCCAAGCCTGGCAAGGCCGCCGGCAAGGTCATGATCCCGCTGACCATCGACCGCGATAACCCGACCGACCAGGCCAAACTCACCGCCGCACGGCACCGCGAGTTTGTTTTTGGGCGTTCCGACGGTACCGACGCCGCACCGTGGACGGTCAAGACCGATGGCGGTTTCGGCTACAACATGGACCCACGCCGGCTCAGCGCCGCACCGCAATTGGCCAATGGCCCGACCGATGGCGGGTACTCCGGCGACGGCACCCTCGAAGTATGGAAAATCAAAAATGGCGGCAACGGCTGGAACCATCCGGTGCACGTGCATTTCGAGGAAGGCGTGATCCTCAGTCGCGACGGCAAGGCGCCGCCGGATTGGGAAAAATGGGCGCGCAAGGACGTCTATCGCATTGGCGAAGGCATCGACAGTTCCGTGGATGTGGAAATGGCTATCCACTTCCGCGAATTCGCCGGGACTTACATGGAGCACTGCCACAACACCCAGCACGAGGACAACTCAATGCTCTTGCGTTGGGATATCGAGCATCCGGGTCAGTTCCAGTTGATGCCAACACCGCTGCCGGGTTGGGACGGTGTGACCTACGTGGCCTCCGTGGCGCTGCCAACCTTCCGCACCGGCGGTAACGGTGATGACGACGACAATGAAGGCGAGAACAAAAAACCCTTGGCCAACCCGGACGTCGCGACCAGCAGCAATGGTCAGCCGCTGACCATCAACGTGTTGGCCAACGACACCGACCCGGACGGCAATGTGCCGCTCAAAGTGGTGGGCCTGAGCCAGCCGGATTCCGGTAAGGGCACGGTCAGCACCGATGGTGTGCGCGTGATCTACACGCCTCCGGCGATTGTCCCTGCGCCATTCACTGCGACGTTCACCTATCAGGCCAGCGACGCCAAGGACGCGGTCTCTGCCCCGGCGACGGTGTCCGTGGCCGTCAGCGGCGCCGCGGCAGTCAACGAGGACCTGGTGGTGACCAGCGCTTCCGTCACCGGTCGCAGCAACAGTCGCTACACCTGGGACATTGCCGGGACTACTTCGAAGGCGGCGGGCAACACGGTGACAGTGACCGCGACCACCACCGCCGGGCCGCTTAACCTGGGGGCCGCCACGCTCACGCCGATTGGCACCGGTGCGCGGTGGCGGGTGTCGGTGACGACGACCGGTAGCGGGCCGACACCGAGCCCGACCATCACGGTCACCTCAGCGTTCGGCAAGTCGGTCACGGCACCGATAGCCGCGCACTAAAGCGTTATCGATGGCGCCCGGTCTGCTCATTGCGGACCGGGTGCCTGTCGGAATGTTGCGCTGAATGTAAGGCCGCCTTCGCGAGCAGGCTCGCTCCCACACTGGATCTGTGTCAGACACAAAATTTGTGTTCACCGAAGATCAAATGTGGGAGCGAGCCTGCTCGCGAATGGCGCCCCCGGTCCCCGAGACTTCCCTTCCCAATTCCCCCGCCCGCCTCTACTCTGCCTTAACCCTCTCCCAGCACCGAGCTCACCTCAAATGATGGACAGCCTCAGCGGCATCACGGCCTTCATTCATGTGGCCGAAACCCGCAGCTTTACCGAAGCCGGTCGCCTGTTGGAGATCTCCTCTTCCGCCGTCGGCAAGAGCGTGGCGCGCATGGAAGAACGCCTGGGTGTGCGGCTGTTTCATCGCAGCACCCGCAGTGTCACCCTGACCACCGAAGGCGAACTGTTTCTGGACCGTTGCAAGCGCATCCTCAGTGAAGTGGAAGCGGCAGAAATGGAACTGCTGGAATTGTCCGCCACCCCGCGCGGCAAGGTGCGCATCAGCGTGCCGATCCAGAACGTGTTGATCATGCCGGTGCTGGCCGGGTTCATGCGTGCCTACCCGGACATCGAGCTAGACGTGGACATGTCCGACCGCATGGTGGACGTGATCGAGGAAGGCTTCGACGCGGTGATCCGCACGGGCGCGCCGCAGGATTCGCGGCTGATGGCGCGCAAGCTGGGGGGGTATCAATTGCAGTTGGTGGCGTCGCCGGCGTATCTGGAGCGTCATGGTGATCCGACACACCCGGACGATTTGATCCGCCACGTGTGCCTGCTGCACAAGTTTCCGGCCACCGGGATGATCGAGCGTTGGCCGCTGCGCGTCGACGATACGCACATCGAGCCGAACCTGACGCGGGCGTTGACCTGCACCACGATGGACCCGCTGACGTACCTGGCGATCGATGGAGTGGGGATTGCCTGCCTGCCGGATTTTTCAATCCGTCAGCCATTGGCCGACGGCAGGCTGAAGGTGGTGCTGGAGGACTACACCGACCACACCGGCAACCTGTGGATGCTCTGGCCTGCGTCGAAGCAGACGGCACCGAGGTTGCGAGTGTTGATCGATTTTTTCAAAGACAACATTCTCAAGGTCTAGCGTTGCAGGGCCTCGGCAATTGGGGCCTTGCTGATGCCGAAACTGAGCATCACCGCCAAGCCGAGCACACCAATCGCCGCGCCCAGCCACAACGCCGAAGACACGCCGGCGTGATCAACCATCAAGCCGCCAAACAGCGAACCCGAAGCAATCGCCACCTGAAACGTGGTCACCAACATGGCGGAACTGGCTTCCGGCAATTGCGGCGACGTCAGCTGCATCCAACTGCTCACGCCCAGCGGAATCGCGCCGTAGGCAACACCCCACACCAGCACCGCCAACGTCACGCCCCAACCCTGTAATCCGGGCAAGGCCAGTTGCGCAATCACCATCAGCAACACCACGGCGCCGAGCGACGCACGCAGGTGCGTGGTGATGCTCCCGGCCATGGCGAAGTTCGCCAACATGCCGACCAGGCCAAAGCCCAACAGAATCGCGGTGATCGCACTCGGCGAGAAACCCGCGTCATGCCCAAGGAACGGCGCAATGTAGGTGTACGCCGTGAAGTGCGCCGCCACCACTGTGCCGAGCAACAACATGCTGCGGCGGGCATTGCTGCGCGACAGAAATGCCACGAGGGCGCGCCACTTCAAGCCTTCACTGGATGGCAATGACGGCAAGGTCAACGCTTGCGCAATCAGCGCCAGCAACGCGAGCCCTGCTGTCACGGCAAACGACATCCGCCACGAAAACAGCGTGCTGACAAACGTCCCGAACGGCACTCCGAATACGGTTGCCAGGGTGATCCCGGCGAAGATCAAAGCAGTGGCCTTCGCTGCCTTCGACTGGCTGACCAACCGCCCCGCCGCCGCAATGGCCACAGCCCAAAAGCCCCCTAAAGCAACACCGAGAAGCCCGCGCCCCAACAACATGACCGGCAATGACGGCGCCAACGCCGAGACGACGTTGGAAGCCACCAGCAACAGGGTTAGCAGCAGCAACAAATGTCGCCGGTTCATTCGCCCCGCGCCAAGCATGATCGCCGGCGCCGACACCGCCGCCACCATGCCCGGCACGGTGACCATCAATCCAGCCACCCCATCGGTGATGCTCAGGCTATTGGCAATTTGCGGCAGGACGCCGACCGGCAGGTATTCGGTGGTGACAAAGGCAAAAGCGCCCAGCGCCACCGCGTACACCGACAGCCAGTCGCGCCAGGAGGACGGCTGCGCTGGCGCGAGCGCAGCGGTGGCCGGTGATGCAGACAGATCGTTCATGGCAAAGCTCCACAGTAATGAGTGGCGCCATGCTAGGTATCCGAGCCCTGCGGAAAAATGGTGCGCGGCTCCGATCACTGCGGATCAATCGTTCCGCAATCGAACCGACGCGTAGCCATTAGCGCCTTTCCTGTCCGCAGTGTTCGGCCCTTTGGCCGGTTTTTCTGCGGGGCCGCGCTCCCTAGACTTCACCTCGTCAGCCAAACCCTACGAGGACATTCCCATGACAACTGCACACTCCCCTATTCGCGTCGGCATCATCGGCGTTGGCAACTGGGCTCGCCACGGCCATCTGCGCGTGCTGAACCTGCTGCCGCAATATCACCTGCAAGCGGTGTACAGCGAACGCCGTGAACGCGCCGAAGCCGCGGCCAGCGAGTACGCCATCAGCCAGGTCGCCGACTCGGTCGACGCGTTGGTCAACAACCCTGAAGTCGACCTGGTCGTGGTGCTCAACACCGCCCCGCAACACGAAAAAACCGTGCGCGCCGCCATCGCCGCCGGCAAAGACGTCTACTGCGAATGGCCGCTGACCACCACCACCGCAGACTCCGAACAACTGCTGCACCTGGCCAAGGACGCCGGCGTGCGCCACATCGTCGGCCTGCAACGCCGCCACGCGCCGCATAACCGCTACCTGCAAGACCTGCTGCAACAAGGCTATGTCGGCAAGGTGCGCTCCGTGCGGATGCACGTCAGCATGAATTACTTCCAGGCCCTGCGCCCCAACGCCCTGCGCTGGACCGCCCCCGAGGAAAACTTCTCCAGCGTCATCGCCATCTACGCCGGACACTTCCTCGACATGCTCTTCACCGCCACCGGCTGGCCAGTAAGCGTCTCGGGGTTGATGGTCAACCAGTTCCCGAAAGTGACCATCAAGGAAACCGGCGAAGTGCTGGACAGCACCGCCCCCGACCAACTCGTCCTCAGCGGCATGCTCGAAGACGGCGGCGTCATTTCGATCCACATCGAAGGCGGCAAACGCAACGGCTCGGGCGTACAGATCGACATCACCGGCGACCAGGGCGACCTGAAAATCAGCAACCGCTCGGCATTCGGCGACGTGGGCGATGACTACGTGATCGAGGGTGCTCACGGCGACAATCTGCCGATGCAATCACTGCCGCTGCCTGCCAGCTATCAGCGCCTGCCCGAATCGACATTGCCTTCGGCGGTGCTGGAACTGGCAGAGCTGTATTACGTGTATGCGCAGGACGTGGTTGACGACAGCCATGGCGCGGCGACGTTTGACGATGCGGTGCGCTTGCATCGGTTGCTGGACGCGGCCCGGGACGGGCGCCGGACAGCCCTGAAATAATACGTGCCTAAAGTTGTCACGCCGCTCGCCGACTCCTTCTGTGAATTAATCAACGAAGGACCGTGAGATGTATTACCCCCGCGAAGCTGAAAAAGATCACCTGTTCAACCGGGTGATCCTGCTCACCGTGGCCTGCTGTGTGGTGCTGATCCTGGCCGGCATGGCCCGGCATGAAGGCATCCGCTATGCCGCCATCCAGTTGGGCCCTGTCGAGACTGTCGGCACAGTGACGCAACTCGACGACATCCGGATGAACCGCGACGGCAAAGTGATCCATTACCGCTACACCGATCTCGACGGCCAGGTGCACGACAACCAATACGTCGACGAACGTTATGCTACAAAAACCGCCTATGAAACCGGCGGCAGCATTCCCCTGATCTACTCCCGCTGGCTGCCGGCGCAAAGCAGCATCGCGCGCGAGCTGAACGGCAACCGCCCGGGGTTTTACATCATGATGGGGGGCGTATTGCTGACGTTGTTGTTCCTGGGGATATCGGCCAGGACGCTGGGCCGGATTTATGCGATGAAAGAGGAAGACCGGTTTTATTAACCCGTCCCCACCGTTACTCCGAAACCGCCACTTGATTACGCCCACGCGCCTTGGCCCGATAAAGCGCTTTGTCCGCATTGTTCATAAGACTTTGCAGATCATGGTCGTGGATTTCCATTGCCGCGACACCAAGGCTGGCCGAAACGCGATAAACCGGCCCTGTCATCAACCCACCGATGGACTGGATCAGTTGCTCGGCAATTTCGAGGGCGACCTCAATGGACGTGTCCGGCAGCAGGACGGCGAACTCCTCGCCGCCCAGTCGGCCGTAGATGTCCGTTTCGCGAAAACAGGTGCTGATGACCACTCCCATCTGACGCAGCACCTGATCACCGACCTGATGGCCGTAAGTGTCATTGATGTGCTTGAAGTGATCCATATCCAGCATGACCGCGCACAGCGGCAACCGATGGTACTGGCAGTTGTTGAACAACTGCTGCGCGTGTTCAAAAAAAGCCCGGCGGTTTTTCAGCCCCGTGAGCTCATCGGTTTGCGCAGCATGCGTGGCGATGCGGTGCGCCAGTTCCATTTCACGGGTCAGGCGAAACGCAGTCTCCAGGGCTTCGGACAGTTTGCGGGTTGCCCTGGCAACAAATGACGCGAACACCACGACGGCCAGGGCCATACCGACTTGCAAGGTCGAGTGCTGAAACAACAGCCACGTGGTACACGGCAACAACACCAGGCCAATCGACACCAGCGTCATGGACCGATAGGACGAGTAACACGACACCGCGCTGACCGACATGCCAACGGCAAACAGCATGACCAGCGCCTGGGCCAGCGGGTCATCTGCCGGCATGACGGCTAATGCGCCAGCGCCCCAAATACCGGCAGACAACACCAGCGTCACCCAATAGATCCGCTCCCAGCGTTGCGGCGTGCGCTCACTGTCCGGGCTGCGAAAATAGACCACAAACATCAGGATGCGCAGTAACGACGAGGCGCTCAGCAGGCCAATCCAGCCATACATGACGCTGTGATCCATGCGCTCCCAGCACAGCCCGCACAGCATCAGCGCGGCCAGGTAACTGCCGAACACAGCGGACACGGATTGGTTGAACAGCTGTCGCAATCGGTCACCGCGTACTTGGGCCGCGATGAACGTCTCCTGGTCGTACCGAAATCCTGGGCCATCCATGTGAACCGCCTGATCATGATGCTGCGACAAAAAAGCGATTGTGCCATCCGGCTAGCCAAGCAAACAAACGAATCGAACTGATGGGCGTTTGCAATAAACCATTGCGAAGTAATAGCACATGAACACAATCGTTTTGCGGTCGGCGTGCTCAATCTATGGAGCGCTTGGCGTGCCGAAGAGCTCTACGGGTCCATCACTGTCCGATCTTCACATTCATGCTCGGTGTTTTCCATAAACATCTCAATGCACTCAGTTGGAAGGAACCCTGTATGAACATGAATACTTTAGTCGCGGGACTGGCCCTCGCGGCGGCGCTTGCCACTCCGATTTCAGCCATGGCTGAAACCGCCAAACCAACCATTGTGCTGGTTCACGGCGCTTTCGCCGATTCAACCAGTTGGAACGGTGTGATCAAGATTCTGGAAAAGGATGGCTATACGGTGTTAGCGGCGGCGAACCCGCTGCGCAGCCTTAAAGGCGATGCGCAATCAGTGACCGACGTGCTCAAAGGTGTCGGCAGTCCGGTTGTACTGGTTGGGCACTCCTATGGCGGCCCGGTCATCAGCGAAGCCGCTTATGGCCAAGCCAACGTCAAAGCACTGGTGTACGTCGCGGCCTTCGCCCCGGAAAAAGGCGAAAGCGCCTTTGCACTGACCGGTAAATTCCCGGGCAGCACGCTGGGCCCTACCCTGGCAAAACCGGTCGACCTGGCTGACGGTGGCAAGGACTTTTACATCCAGCAAGACAAGTTCCACGACCAGTTCGCCGCTGACGTGCCCAACGCAGACGCGCGCCTGATGGCCGCGACGCAGCGCCCGGTGACTGAAGCGGCACTCAAGGAAGAGGCCACTGATCCGGCCTGGAAGACGATCCCGTCGTGGTGGGTGTATGGCGACAAAGACAAGAACATCCCGCCACAGGCGATGAAATTCATGGCTGAGCGGGCTAACGCCAAACAAACGGTGGTGGTCAAAGGCGCGTCTCACGTAGTGATGGTTTCTCACCCAAAAGCCGTTGCCGACCTGATCGAAACGGCGGCAAAGGCCCACTGACCTACGTTTGAACGCGTCACTGAGCATGAGGCTGACGCTCAGTCTCATCGCTCGTGTTCAACACTTTCCTGGCACTCATCTGAAATGGACACCCGTCAGGCAATCTCCGGGATTACTGCTGCGGCGCAACCATCTTGAACCGGATATTGATGTCGTCGGACACCACGGTATCGGCATATTCACCTTCGCCGATCTTGAAATCGCTGCGTTTGAGCGTTAACTCGCCGTCGAAGATGCCGATGGTGTTCTCGGCTTTCAGCAGGACCGGAACCGCCACGTCACGGGTAACGCCCCTGAGCGTCAGTTTGCCGATGATCGTGTACTTGTTGTCGCCAAGCGCCTTCACATCGGTCGATTCAAAGGTCGCCACTGGATAGGCCGCCGAATCGAACCAGGCGGGCTTTTGCAGTTCCGTGTTGGCGTCACTGCTGCCGGCATCGATGCTGTCGAGCTGGATGGTGAGCGATGCATGGGCCGCTGCGGGGTTGGTCGTGTCGAAATCCAGCTTGGCCTCGAACACGCCAAACGTGCCGTACACCCGCGAGGTGAATTGGTTGTACGTGAAGGAGATCTTGCTCGCGGCTTGATTGACTTGTTTGTATTGCACCGCTTGCGCGCAGGGCAAGCAGCCAACAGTCAGCACGACGGCCAGAACAGCGAGCCGCGGGAATCGAACAGTCATGGGATTCTCCGGTGAGGGCTCCCGTTATGAAGCGAACTGCCCGCACACGTGGGCGGGCGATAGGAGGACTAAAGCAAACAACTCGCGTTTCTTCCACTGGCTGCCGGACTTTCGACCATCTGTCGGCCTTCCCGAGTCAGCGTCCGATATTGCCACCTTGGCGGGTGTTTAATAACCGCTGCACTCACCGCTTCGGGAGAAGGGTCATGAAAGTCGTCGTCATCGGAGGCACCGGACTGATCGGCAGCAAGGTCTGCAAAAACCTGCAGGAACTGGGCCATGAAGCCTTTGCGGCATCACCGAGTACCGGCGTCAATGTCATCAGCGGCGAAGGCCTCAAAGAGGCACTAAAAGGCGCCGACGTGGTGGTCGATGTGGCGAACTCACCTTCTTTCGAAGACCACGCCGCGTTGCACTTCTTTGAAACCGCCGGGCACAACCTGTTTGCGGCGGAGAAGCTCGACGGGGTCAAACACCATGTCGCCCTGTCCGTCGTTGGCACCGAGCGGATGCTCGACAGCGGTTATTTTCGGGCAAAAATGGCCCAGGAAGCACTGATCAAGAAGTCGGGCATCCCTTACACCATCCTGCGGGCTACGCAGTTCTTCGAGTTTATCCACGCCATCGCTCACTCCGGGCGTGAGGAAGGCGACACCCTTCACCTGACGTCCGCCGCGTTGCAACCGGTGGCCTCGGACGATGTCGCGGCGACGCTGACGGATATTGCGCTGAAAGCGCCGGTCAATCAGACCCTCGAAGTGGCCGGACCTGAGAACCGCCCTCTCGTCGAGTTCGCCAGCGATTACCTCACGCACACCCAGGACCCGCGCCAACCCATAGCGGACGACTCGGTTCCCTACTTTGGTGCGCCGATCAACGACCAGTCACTGACACCGGGCGCCAACCCGATCATTGGCGCGACGCGGTTCCAGGACTGGCTCAAGACCCACTAAGAAACCTCAATGAACGTCAGCCTCTTTCTGCCACGCCCGCTGTAACAGCCGGATGACCTCTGCATCCGACGTCTGGGAAAAATCCATGTACCAATGCCCGATCGCCATCAGCCACTCCGGCATGATCGGGCACACCAGTTCATCGACTTCACTGCGCAACGCCTCGACCGTTTCGGGTGGCCCCACCGGCACTGCGACCACAATCCGGGATGGCCCGTGCACCCGCACCGCATGAATCGCCGCCAGCATCGAAGCGCCCGTCGCCAGCCCATCGTCGATCAGAATCACCACCTGATCCTTGAGCTGCACCTTCGCACGTGTTCCCCGGTAAACCTGCTCGCGCCGCAGCAACTCCCGCGTCTCCCGCGCCACCACCGTGTCGAACGCAGCCTTATCAATCGGGTGTGCCCTCAGCGCCTGTTGATTGAGAATCTGGATGCCGCCGCTGGCAATCGCGCCCATCGCGAACTCCTCGTGCGACGGCACGCCAAGCTTGCGCACCAGCATCAGGTCGAGACGAACATCCAGCGCCGTGGCCACTTCGTAAGCCACCGGCACGCCGCCTCGGGGCAAGGCTAGAACGATCACATCCGGGCGGTTGGCGTAAGCAAGCAACGGCGCCACCAGACGCCGCCCCGCCGCCGGCCGGTCCTGCAAAATCATGTGCGATGAGGGACTCATTAGAAAACCTCCTCAGGCGAGCACGCCTGCCGGTTTCATCACGCAGTCCCGAGGAATTGTCGGCCTGACCGTGGCCGACAGCAAGCCGCTGGCTCACACCAAGCGTTCGATCCGCTGATGCCGCCAGACAAACCGGTAATACGCCGTCTGCAACGCCAGCATCCCCAGATACGCCACCGGAAACGCCATCCACACGCCCTGCAAACCGAAGTGCCCATCCAGCACATACGCCACCGGCAACTGCACCAGCACCACGCAGAAAATCGACACCGCCATCGGCACCAACACCGTGCCGCTCGCGCGCATGATGCCGCCGACAATCGCCTGGAAGCCAAACACCAACAAGCTCCAGAGCATGATGTGCAACAGGTGCTCGGCCATCGCCCGCGTCGAGTCATCGGTGAGGAATAGCCCCAACAACCAGTGCGACAACAGATAACCCAGCACCACCAATCCACCGGTCAGGCACACGTTGATCAGCAGCCCCGTGCGCAAAATCGGCCCCATGCGCTCAAGGCGCCCTGCCCCGATTGCCTGAGCCCCGAGGATCGACGCGGTGATCGCAATCGACAGCGCCGGAAATTGCACGTAATTGACGATCTGCGTCACCGCCCCATACGCCGCCGTCGCCTGCGAACCGTGCTGGTTCACCAGCGCCAGAATCACCAGCTCCGACACCGACAACACCACCATCTGCAACCCGGTTGGCAACCCGATGCGCAACACCTTGCCAAGAATCTCCCGGTCCAGCTTCATCGCCGCAAACATCTCCCGATCCGGCGCCAGCGGATGCCCCTTGCGAATCAACCGCCACGCCAGCCACCCCATCGCCGACAAGTTACCCGCTAGCCCGGCATACGCCGCACTCTGAATCCCCATCATCGGCAACCCGAACCAACCCCGAATCAACGCCGGCGTCAGCGCCAAGCCGATACAGGTCGATACCACCAACGCAATCAGCGGCGACACCGTATCGCTGACCCCGCGCAGCAGCTGGGTGAACAGCACGTAGACCAGCAGCGACGGCATGATCCACATCATCACGTGGGCATAGGCCACCGCGTCGTCCAATACGTCGGCGGGTGTGCCCAAACCCTGCAAGGCCGGCCGCGCGAACACACTGCCGAGGGCGGCGGCAGTCAGGCCGATCATTGCGCCCAGCAGCAAGGTCGTACCGGCGATGGTTTTCACCAGATGCGGTTCGCGTGCGCCCCACGCTTGACCGATGAGCACACCCGCCCCCGCGCCGAGGCCGATGACCAGGGCTATGAAGAAGAAAACGATGGGGAACATGCCGGACACGGCGGCCAGGGCCTGGGTGCCGAGCATTTGGCCGATGTAGATGCTGTTGACCGTGCCAGACATGGACTGGAGGAAGTTCGACAGGACCATCGGGGCGAGGAAAAGCAGGTAGGTTTTCCAGAGGGGGATGGGATGGGTGGGGGTTTGCATTGAGGGTCCGTCTCGGGTGTGGGCGCGGTATGGGGATTCTACGCCAGGGCCTTGTTCCGAGACCGCTGCTATTTGGAAAATTTATAGGGTGTGAGAAATGTATGGCGGCAATCCAGCCGATTGCTGACCGTTGCGAAGGGCAGGAATCCACAACCCACAGCGGACATACGCGGGACACTCCGATTAGCTGAACTGACGCTCATACAGAGTGACCTGCTTAGGAAACAGCTCGCCATAGAGAGGATGTGGAATGCCGAAAACATTCACTTCGATGCACGGCGGCGGGAGCTCTCCGGAGTAATCCAGGATGGCCAATCCTGCACATGGAATTACCAGACCCGCTTCGGTCCGAACAGAAAGTTCCAGAACGGTCTGGTCGTGATGGTTCGTGGAGCATTGGTTCTGGATAGCTGCGTACCCATCGGCAGGTTCGAACTGGCCGAAAGCAACGCCCATTGGGGGATCTCCGTAGTCGAGCGCCGAGTAGCCCACCAAAACCAATCCGCTATAAATTGAGAATCGCATCATGGGACTGCCTAGTTTTTTTGTCATGCATTGGACCCAACCACGGTATATCACTCGGCTAGTCCTTTAGCGAGGGTGAAACAGTTAAGCGACGCAACGGCCGATTGCTGCCTACTACGGACGATATAAGGAGTAAACGTAGTGGACCGGTATCCACACCTTTCCTACCCTGGAGGTGGAATTTGGTATTTTGGAAACTGGCTTGGCTAGACGCAACTATGGGGATTATGCACCCACGTCTCTTATCAATTGTCGCCAGACATCCCTTGCTTTCTGCTCCGAAGAAAAAAAATTTGTACTTTGGATACCAGAACTGCCCTCAGTTGCGATGCATCCCACGGGAAGGGTCCTGAAACGTAAAGACATAGTGGATGGCATCTTTTAGAAATTGCTGTTTATCGTGTCGCGGATGATTGGCCCAGTTCGTACTGATAGTAGTCGTAGCCCGTAACAGGCAAAGCCTAATGATCCTCGAGTTCAGATGATGCCCGGCCCTCAATCGGCTAAGCGCGACGTCTTCCTTCACCCATTACATTCCCACTAATAGAATATCTAAAGAAATAAACTTTATTCTGGGCGTATAGGACTAACAAACAAATTTCGCACGCAAATGATTATTTGTCGCGTGTTTATATGGGGCGTACCACTGGGGTTTTTCAGTGCTTATGAGCAGGCGACAAGCCAATTTAAACCAACGTATAGGATTCTGAGCTCTACGTATTACCCCTAAATACCTACGTACAATTGATAGATTTCGGGCGCTCCCGTAATTTATGTCTAACGCAAGTGCAGTTGTAACTGTGCACACTGACTTGCAGCTATTCACTAAACATATATGAAGAGGTGCACTCATGAAATATTTGCTCGTAGGCGCAGCGGTCCTGGCTTTCCTCAATACCGCAATGGCAGCGGGTTCCGGCACGGCCCCTAATACGACGACCACTATAGTTGACAACTACAAATATGGCACCCACTTGGATATTGCCAAAGTGCTGTCCGTTGCAACCCCTGCCATTAGTTGTGGCGTTGTTCCTGGACAAATGATTTACCTGGATTCTACCGGTTCGAAACACGAACTCGACTATCAATTGCTGGGTGGTGGCTGCAACGATTAAGTCGTCAGTAGTGAAGCGTCTAATACACAACCTGAAATAAAATCAATCCCACTAGTGAACTACACAAGAGAGACAACACATGAAAATGTTGAGCACACTCGGAATCGCCGTAAGCCTAATCTCTGCTATGGCTTGTGCCACTCAGGCAATGGCTGGGCCGGTCGCCACCGTTAAAGCCGTTAACGTCGTATTGGTGCACGGTGCTTGGGCTGATGGGTCGAGTTGGTCAGAAGTCATTCCACGGTTGCAGGCCGCCGGTTTGAATGTAGTCTCTGTTCAGAACCCGCTGACCTCTGTTGACGATGACGTCGCCGCTACAAAGCGTGTACTGGATCAGTTGCAAGGGCCGACGGTGCTGGTCGGACATTCATACGCAGGTACGATCGTCAGCGAAGCCGGGGTCGATCCTAAAGTGAGCTCGCTGGTATATGTGGCAGCACGAGCTCCGGACGCCGGTGAAGACTTTGTTGCACTCGCGGCGAAATATCCGACGATGCCTGTGCGTGCCGGTGCCGTTGAACATGAAGGATACGTTTCGTTGACTCAAGACGCTTACCTCAAGTTCTTTGGGGGCGACTTGCCGCGGGACAAGGCCCTGTCGCTGTATGCAACTCAGCAGCCGATTGCCAAGACCCTGTTCAACGGCCGAACGACCGCTGCTGCATGGCACACCAAGCCTTCCTGGTATGCTGTCTCGAAGAATGACCAAACTACATCACCGGACCTTGAGCGCTTCCTCGCCAAGCGAATGAACGCCACGACCATCGAGCTCGACTCCAGTCATCTTTCGCTGGTATCGCACCCTAAAGAAATTACCGATCTGATTCTGGCAGCGGCGGGTCGCAGTCAGTAACACTTCCTAGCAAAAACGCACCAACGGACTGCCTCTAACGACGCAGTCCGTTGTCCGTTTTATAACGAGCGGCTGTCCTAATACTTGGTTGCCAGCGCGCTGATGGAGCGAATCCGAACCACGAACTCGTCCACCGACAGACTGGCGTCTTTGGAGGTATCAAACGTCTTGAACAATGCCGGTTTTTACTAATGTTGGCCTGGCAATGATTGATAGGTAACCAGCAATGCCAGATGCCGCCGATGAAGCATTCTATGATCGTGCAGACGCACCTATAAACTTGTCGAACGAGCAGCTTAGGGAGTTCGGAGACCTTGGCAAGGTAAGCGCGTCGATGATGTTTGGCACCACTCGATTCAACGCTTGGATGAGCGCTCGTTACTTCAAATCAGGCGAAGAAATGGCGCAGGCTCGCGAAGCGCTCGGTGATTGTTTGGCTTCGTCGTCTGAGTAGGTAGCCAGATGTGCCTGACTACTACAGAGCGTTCCGACGCAGCCTTTCACCCCCAAATTTCTTTCAGCACAGAGCGAAACAGTTCGGAAAGTAATGGTTCAACTTCTTTGCGCTCGCTACGGGTCGGCGAGATGCTTTCAAGTCGATGCAGTTCACGCTCAATAAATTGCTGGATGGGGGTAATCTGGGGCGATAGACCCATCTCCGGAGACGCGCGCTTAATCGCAAGTAAATCATCAATGGCTTGTTGGAGCTCAGGCTGTTTTTCGATGACACCGAGTAGCTTGTCAAACTCTATGGGGGCGGGCGTACCAAACTGTTCCAGCCACCGCACCGATAACAAGGGGCGCAGGACGTAAAAATATTTTTTCAGCGGTACCTGGGGGGTCTGCAAATACCCCCTGTAGTTGGTTTTGGCCATGCTGCGATAATGGTAAATGCCACTCTCTACCGAATACACATGCGGCAATAACTCCTTAGCTCGCTCGTGAAAGGATCCTGAGTATTCGTAAATGATGGTCGACTGCACCCACTCCACAAAGCCTGGGTTTGACTTCCAGAATAGCCTAAGCGCTTTTCGTAGATCCCAACCATTGATGTCCATGTCGTCAATGATCGGATACTCGATGACGTCGCGTTGCTCCTCAAGGCCGACCGAGAGATACCACTCAGGTTTATTTACGTAGATAAAGCGTGCGTCGTAGTCACTGTTGGGAGAGGCAAATCCCCAGGCGCGACTGCCAGACTCAACCGCTAAAAGCATTTTCACGTCATGCTCGTCCTCAGCGCGACGTAGGCGGCCTCGAACCTCTTCCTGAACAGCCGTAGAAACCATGTGCTAACTCTAACTAGATGATATTCGATTGCACGCTACTCATCCGAAGGCAGACTGTCCAGTGGGACACTTCTGGCCGAAATCACACGTTCAATGCAAAGACAACGATCCAGCCCTACCCCACCCCGCCATGCAGCAACACCCCATACGATTGCAAAAACTCCACCGTGCCATGAAAGATCAAACCAACCCCCATGGCAGAGACAAAGAACCCGACAATTCGCGTGGCGGCATCGATACCTTGCGGGCCGATCGTCTTGAGGATGACTTGGGCGTAAGCCAGTGACAAATAGGTGGTGAACATCGTGGCGCAGATGGCCAGCGCCACGACGGCGAAAGACAGCACCGCATGACTGGCGTCCTTGATGGTGCTGGTCAGTCCGATCACGGTGGCAATCGCACCGGGGCCAAACATGATGGGCATGGCCAGGGGGATGAAAGACACGTCCTGATCGGTGTCGTGCCCAGTGGGAATCAGGCTGCTGTTGGGCGTGGGGGCGAACAGCTCGAAACCGATCCGCATCAGAATCACCCCACCGACCACTCGGATCATGCTCAATGGCACGTCGAACAGACGCAGCAGCAGGTTGCCGAAGATCAGGAAAAAGAACATCAGCAATAACGCGAAGAAACAGGCTCTGCGGGCTACCCGGCGGAGCTCGGCAGTGTCCTTGCCTTGCAACATGCCAAGGAACACGGGGATCGCCTCCAGTGGGTTGATGATGGCCAGTAACGTGGTAAACATGCCGACAAACAGCGTTACATAGGTGTTCATGGCGCACCTTCAAGGAGAGACCGCGTTACATCACCTTAGCGGATGTTGCGCAATGAGCCCGTTTGGAGCTCAATCTGGCGCTGCGGCACAGGTGACGCTGGCTCAGTAAAGGTCAGCCGTTTACTGACAAAGGATGCGGATCTGGTCCTACACTTATCTCGGAAACCCTCACCTTGCCCGTCGTTCCGATGAAGCTTATAGTCCGCCCCGTCGCCCATAATGGCGATTCAGGTTTGGCGACCTGATCACAGAGAATGCGAGGGCTATCCGCTTTATTGCAGGAGCTCACGCACCCGCAAAGCCGCCTTTAATGGCGGCTGTGCGCGGGAGACCTTCGGGTCTGCCGGTTTTCTCTGTGCCGGTTCGCCAACCTGCGCACAGCTGCCACCCAATCGTTTGGCGACGACTGAGTGACGGCATTGAGCCAATCAAACAGAGATCTTCAAATGAACAGATATATGCCCCTCACCGGAATCGACCTGATCCCGGCCTCCCTGCTCATCGACACCCACGCCCCGCTCGACGTCCTGCAAGCCATGGCTGACTACCGTATTCGCACCGTCACCCAAGTGCTGGAAAACATCGCCTTCCGCGCCGAGCTCGGTTGCGACACGGTGGTGCTGTCGGACTTTTCCAAACTGCTGGCCATTCCTTTGCGCGATGGCTGTGACTTGATGGACGTGATCGGTCGACGTTTGCGCGCACAGGTATCGGAGTAAAAAAACGGGCGCCTGAATGCTAATGCCGATCAGTTAAGACGCTGAATACCGCGATTTTTGTGGGAGTGAGCTTGCTCGCGATGGCGGACTGTCAGGCAATACAAGAGTTGACTGACCCGCCGTCATCGCGAGCAGGCTCGCTCCCACAGGTTTTTCGCTCCCTGACTGATTGGCATTAGGCCGTGATTTTTCAGGACATCAGCCCGCCCGTCAGCGTTGAGGCTTGCTCAATACATATGGATAACCGTATATTCGGATAACCATATGTATCGAGCCGTGTCCATGCTGACCCCTGCCGCCGTCTTCAAATGCCTTTCCGACGAGACCCGCGCGCGGGCCACGTTGCTCATCACCCGCGAGGGAGAGCTGTGCGTTTGCGAACTGGTCTGCGCTCTGGACGACAGTCAACCGAAAATCTCCCGCCATCTGGCGCAGCTCCGTGCGTGTGGGTTGCTGCTCGATCGGCGTCAGGGTCAGTGGGTCTATTACCGGCTCAATCCTGATTTGCCGGGTTGGGTGCGCACCGTTCTTGAGACCACGCTGGCGGCCAACACTGCCTGGCTTGAGCAAAACAGCGCTCGACTCGACGCGATGGGCGACCGCCCTCTCAACACCACTGCCTGCTGCTGATTCTGTTCATCACCCTGGAGCCCCCATGCGCGTCCTGTTTATGTGTACTGCCAATAGTTGCCGCAGCATCCTGTCCGAAGCGATGTTCAATCATCTTGCGCCGGACGGTTTCGAGGCTGTCAGCGCCGGCAGCTTTCCCAAAGGACGGGTGCTGCCGCGCAGCCTGACCACGCTGCAAGAAGCCGGGATTGCCATCGACGGGTTAAGCAGCAAAGGCAACGACGCCTTCGAAGCCAACCCGCCGGATATTGTCATCACCGTCTGTGACAAGGCTGCCGGCGAAGCGTGCCCGGTCTACTTCGGGCCGGCGTTGAAAGCCCATTGGGGACTGGAGGATCCCTCCGAGGTGAAGGGCGATGAGGCGGCCGTCTCCGCTGCCTTTCACTCGACCCTGACGCGCATCGAAACGCGCTGCCGGGCCTTCCTCGCCCTGCCCTTCGCCGAACTCGATCGCGACGCATTGAAGCGCGAACTCGACCGCATCAGCACCCTGTGACCGGAGCCCCCATGAGCCACCCTCTACCTAATCTCGATGCGTCTTTGATTGAGCCCATCGCCAAAAATCACGACGGCCAACACAAACCACGAATCCTGTTGCTGTACGGATCGACCCGTCCGCGGTCGTTCAGTCGGCTGCTGGTCGAAGAAGCCGCCCGTCTGCTCGAACACTTCGGTGCAGAAACGCGAATCTTCAATCCCTCGGGGCTGCCGCTGCCGGACGATGCGCCGAACGATCACCCGAAAATCCAGGAACTGCTTGAGCTGATGCAGTGGTCTGAGGGGCAGGTCTGGTGTTCGCCCGAGCGCCACGGTTCCATGTCAGCCGTGTTCAAGGCTCAGATTGACTGGGTGCCGCTGGCATTGGGAGCCGTTCGCCCGACCCAGGGGAAAACGCTCGCGGTGATGCAGGTCTGCGGTGGCTCCCAATCGTTCAACGTGGTCAACCAGTTGCGCGTGCTGGGGCGCTGGATGCGCATGTTCACGATCCCCAACCAGTCTTCCGTGCCGAAAGCCTTTCTGGAGTTTGATGAGGGGAATCGCATGAAACCCTCCGCGCTGTACGACCGGGTCGTCGATGTCATGGAAGAGTTGGTGAAGTTCACATTGCTGTTGCGGGATCGCCCGGATCTGGTTGACCGTTATTCGGAGCGCAAGGAGTCCGCGCACGAGTTGAGTCAGCGGGTGAATCAACGGTCGATTTGATCGCTGGGTGCCACTGGTCGACGCCCTATTGATCCGTAGACTCAATCTATATAGTTTTGAGTCTACGGATCAATAGAGGTTTGACACATGGCAGTCCCCCTTCAGGAACCAGCATTCACCAAGAGCCAATGCGTCACGGGCTTGCGGGCAGCCGTGGGCATTCTCGAAAAATGGTCTGCTTCCAGCGAGCAGGCCTGTCGCATCCTGCGCATTTCCCGCAGCACCTACACCCGCGCCCGGCAGCAGGACCCCGAATGGGCGGTGGCGCTGGACGCGGACCAGATGCAGCGCATCAGTTTTGTCCTCAACATCCACGCGACGTTGCGCCTGGTTTTCGACAATCCGGAAAACGTCTACGGGTTTGTCTCGATGGCCAACGACAACGAGTTTTTCAACGGGCGAACCCCGCTCGAGATCATGGCCCAGGGCGATATGATTTCGCTGTATGAAACCTTTCGGCGCATCGATGTGCTGCGGGGCGCGCAATGGTAAGGGTGAGTGAACTGGCGGAGTGTGCCGGTGAGCGGTTGAAAGCCTACCGACTGGTCAATTCGAAGTACCCGCCCATCGCGCTGTTTGATGACGTGGCGGACGCGGACGAATTTGATGTGCTGTATCAGATACAGGCACTGACCAATCCCCGGTTGCACAACGAAGTCGGTCGTCTTGAGTTGATTGCGCGGGATCAGATTCCGTTCGGCATTCCGGGCTGCTCTTATGCAATCGCGCCGTTTACCCACGTTAACCCGGCGGGTTCGCGGTTCAGCGATGGCAGCTTTGGGGTGTTGTACCTAGCGGACACCATGGAAACGGCGCTGGCTGAAGTGCGGCATCACCAGAGTCTGTATTGGTCGAATGTCCGTAGCTTGAACTATGAGCGCTTTGTTTTTCGCGGGCTTTCCTGTTCCTTTGATGACGTGGCGATGAAAGATGCGATGTCCATTGCGCTGACTGACCCGGTCTACGCGCCCGACGACTACACGCATTCCCGTCAACTGGGCAGCTTGATCAAAAAAGCGCGATGCCCCGGTATTCGTTACCACTCGGTGCGCATGCCAGGCAGTTATTGCTGGGCTTTGATGACACCGCGACCGGTTGCATCGATTGTTCAGACGGCTCATTACGAGATGGTCTGGAACGGGCAGATCACCAGTGTCAGCAAGATCAGTGAAGCGTGAATGCGTCTAAAACGGGGGCCAGAGGCATCCATTGCTGGCATCGATAGTCACCATTGACCCAATGAAGTTCTCATAAAAAATCCTCGGCGTAACATCCGCTCCATACCAACCAATAAACACCCCGGAGCACACCATCATGAAACGCCAAACCCTTCTCGCTATCGCTTTCTCGGTTTTCGCAGTTAATGCTTTTGCCGCTACTTCGGTTCAACCTGTGGTCGCTGAAGGCGGCTCGGATCGTCTGATTGAAAGCCGTGTGGCTGAAGGTGGTTCGGATCGTTTGATCGAGAATCGCGTTGCCGCTGATGGTTCTGACCATCTGATGGAAAACCGCGTTGCCGCAGATGGTTCGGATCATCTGATCGAAAACCGCGTAGCCGCTGATGGTTCTGACCATCTGATGGAAAACCGCGTAGCCGCTGACGGCTCCGATCACCTGATGCAGAACCGCGTTGCCGAAGGGGGTTCCGACCGTTTGATCGAAAGCCGCGCTGCATAAATGCAGGGCTTTACCGCGGTACTCAATGAAAAGCCCGGCCTTATCAGCCGGGCTTTTTCGTGAGCTGTTTTTAGTGCACTCGCCACGCGGGGTTGTACATCTATCGCTGACAACCATTAGGTAAACTCGGGCTGGTAACATCGTTGACGCCGATAGACACCAGCGCCATTGGCGGCTGACGAGTGGGTCGCTCGACAACATCGATTGATTGGCCTGCTGCGCGAGAAGTACGCGGTCAAGCAGATCGTGCTGTCCCCGCTGCCCCCCATGCACCTGTTTCCCGCGCTGCCGCAACCGCTGCGTTGGTACCTGGGGCTCATGGCCAGCGCGTTCAACACGCGCCTTGCCGAACTGGCGGAACGTATTGATCACTGCACACTGCTGACGACCCGGTTGGCCCCGGTGAACGGTTCGATGGCACGGGATGGCTTCCATCCGGGTCCTGCGATATACAGTCAGTGGGCGGAGGATGCGGCGGCGGTCAGCACTTTCGCAAAAACACGCCCCTCGACATCGCACAACCCACAATAAAAATACAGGAGTAGAAAATGTCTGAACTGAACCTGCACCCCAACGCCGCGGCGTCCTTGAAGCAATGGCACGAGATGATTCGCACGGCGGACTTGAGCGCCCTGCCCGGTTTGCTGGACCCGCAAGCCGTGTTCCGCTCACCAATGGCCCACACGCCTTATCCGGGTGCGGCCGTGGTTTCGATGATTCTCAACACCGTTGTCAATGTGTTCGAGGACTTCGCCTACCACCGCGAGCTGGCGACCGCAGACGGCTTGAACGTGGTCCTGGAGTTCAGCGCCCATGTCGGCGGGAAACAGTTGAAAGGCATCGACATGATCCGCTTCAACGAAGCCGGGAAAATCGTCGAGTTTGAGGTGATGGTCCGTCCGTTGAGCGGCTTGCAAGCCTTGGGCGAGCAAATGGGCCAGCGCCTTGGGGCTTATCTGGCGGCCAGTAAAGCCTGATTCTAAACGCCTGAAACTCACGTTCCGCGCGGTGATATCACCGCGCGCGATGATCCATTGCCGACATCGATAGTCACCATCAACTCAATGAAGTTCTCATAAAAAATCCCTGGCGTAACATCAGCTCCATACCAACCAATAAACACCCCGGAGCACACCATCATGAAACGCCAAACCCTCCTCGCTATCGCTTTCTCGGTTTTTGCAGTTAACGCTTTTGCCGCAACTTCTGCTCAACCTGTAGTCGCTGAAGGCGGCTCGGATCGCCTGATTGAAAGCCGTGTGGCTGAAGGTGGTTCTGATCGTTTGATCGAGAATCGTGTGGCCGCTGATGGTTCTGACCGTCTGATCGAGAACCGCGTCGCCGAAGGTGGCTCTGACCGTCTGAACGAAAAACGCGTCGCTGAAGGTGGCTCGGACCGTCTGATCGAAAGCCGCGCTGCATGAATGAATAGTCTTCACGCAACACTCAACAAAAAGCCCGGCCCTAACCGCCGGGTTTTTTCATGCGCAAAATAAATCAGCCCCCACTTAAAGCCCCTGCCGCACCTGTGGTACATAAGACCTGATTGTGAATTCTGCGCTCAATGAGGTTTGCCCATGCTCCATTCGCCACGTCTGCCACAACTGCTGACCTGCGCCCTGTTCGGCTTATTCGCGTGCGGCGCCCAGGCCGGTACGCCCTCCCCGGCACCCGCCAGCTTGTTGCCGTTGCTGGTGACGATCAACGAGCGCTTGAACATTGCTGACCTGGTGGCGTTGACCAAATGGGACAGTGGCAAACCGATCCAGGATACGACCCGGGAAACTCAGGTCATCGATAACGCCAGGAAGATGGCCACGAGCCGGAAACTGGATCCGGACGAAGTTGCCGATCTGACGGCAGCACAAATCGAAGCCAACAAGCTGGTGCAGTACGGCCTGCTGGCTCAATGGCGCGCAGCGTCCAAAGCACCGGACACGCCACGGCCAGACCTCGTCAATCAAATCCGGCCACAGTTGGATGAGCTGCAAAACCGCCTGCTGCAGCAATACGCCGACTTCGCGCCCTATCGCAATGATCCCAACTGCCAGGACTGGCTAGGGACCGAGCGAGCCAGCCTGATCAAGGATCAACTGCACGGCCAGGCCCTGATCCGCGCTACCGGGGAGCTGTGTGTCGTGGCGCAATGACTGGTTGTCAACCATTGACGGAGTCAATAGTCACCATCAATTCAATGAAGTTCTCTTAAAAAATCCGAGGCGTAACATCAGCTCCATACCAACCAATAAACACCCCGGAGCACACCACCATGAAACGCCAAACCCTCCTCGCTATCGCTTTCTCGGTCTTTGCAGTTAACGCTTTTGCCGCAACCTCTGCTCAACCTGTGGTCGCTGAAGGCGGCTCGGATCGTCTGATTGAAAGCCGTGTAGCTGAAGGTGGTTCGGATCGTTTGATCGAAAACCGTGTAGCCGCTGATGGTTCTGACCGTCTGATCGAAAACCGTGTAGCCGCTGATGGTTCTGACCATCTGATGGAAAACCGCGTAGCCGCTGATGGCTCTGACCATCTGATGGAAAACCGCGTAGCCGCTGATGGTTCCGACCATCTGATGCAGAACCGCGTTGCCGAAGGTGGTTCCGACCGTCTGATCGAAAGCCGCGCTGCATAAATGCAGGGCTTTACCGCAGTACTCAATGAAAAGCCCGGCCTTATCAGCCGGGCTTTTTTGCGCACGCCATTCAAAGCGACTTAAGCATTCAACCCGATCCAGCCATGAATGCCGACGTACAAGCCCACAGCGATAATCAACACCCCGGACAAATAAGGTGCCCGACGCGCCACCGCCCCCAGCCACGGCCAGCGGTTGCTGGCTTGCCGCGCACCGATGGCTGCGGCCGCACCGACTGACACCAGCGTAATCGCCAAACCGATACTGAAACACAGGACGAGCATGCCGCCCAGGGCGATTTCCTTGACCTGAAGGCACAGCAGCAAAACAGTGATCGCCGCCGGACAAGGAATCAACCCTCCCGTCAAACCGAACACGATGATCTGGCCGGTGGTCACGTCACGGTTGGTGAAACGCTTGCGGATGTCATTGGCGTGGGCACGCTCATGCGCATCCTGATAACCGTCAATCGACAACTCCAGGCCCTGCAGTTCCGCGTGCGAATGCCCGTGGTCATGCTCCGAGTATTCCAGGTCGTAGTCATGCGAGTGCCCGGCATGCCCAAGACTCAGGCGAGCGCTGAATTCGTGGGGTTCGGGAATGTCGGCCGTCGACTGCAGAAAACCTTCCTGCTCGATAAACGTGAACGCCTGGGTGCTGCCATCCGGACGCGTAGTCACCACGCGGACATCCGCAGCCCCCCAGGCATGCCCGCTCAACGCTTTGAGGCGCCAGTGCGGCGGCATACCGGTTTCGAAAATCGACAGTTCGATGCGGCCATGACCGGTATCGATTCGCTGGGTTTCGTCGTGGTGAGCGTGGTCATGTTCGCCGTGGTGGTGGTCTTCACCTTGCTCGAGCTTGAACATCTGTTCGCCACGCCAGGTGCGCCACAGCATCCAGAGCGCAATCAAGATAATCATCGCAGCGGAGGCAAGCTGGAAATACGGCTCTGTGGTTTGCGCATCCATTCCCTTGCCCAGGTACATGCCACCGATTGCGACCAGCCACACCACCGCCGTGTGCGACAGCGTTGCGGCCAGGCCCAGCAACACCGCTTGTTTGACCGAGCCACGAATGGCCACGATGAACGCCGCCATCATGGTTTTCGAATGTCCGGGCTCAAGCCCGTGCAAGGCACCCAGCAATATCGCGCTAGGGAAATAGAGCCACGCGTGGGCGCCGCCCTGTTGCAGCAGTTCTGCGAAATTTGGCATGACAGGACCTATTTGGAATAACGACGGATGGCTTCGAGCAGTTCTTCGACACCCTTGGCCCGCTCCTCATCGCTCAACTCCGGGTTGGCAACGTGAGCGTGGACGTGAGCCTCGATGATTTCATCCATCAAACCGTTGATTGCGCCGCGAGTGGCCGCGACGAGATGCAGGGTTTTGCCGCATTCAGCCTCTGATTCCAGTGCGCGTTCTATCGCCTGAACCTGCCCGGCGATGCGTCTTACCCGTTTTAATAGATCGTCTTTTTGCTCATGAGTGTGCGACATACCATCCCCCCCCTACCTATGCAGGCGCGCATGATCACCTGCCATGGGGAGATGCGCAATCCCCAGGTGCAGGTCGTCATGTCAGGTAGAAAGAATGGTCGTTAGTCGTAGAACGGCTCAACCGACACTCGACTGCCGACAAAAAAACTATCGGCCACCAATCGCAGCGGCTGGAGGTCGAGGTCACTGGCGTTATCGCCAATCAGCTGTTGGAAATGTCGATACACCGCCGCGTATTCACCCTCCTCCGATACAGCCTGGCGCACGCCGTCAATGCTCAACAGGGCGCCGCCGTTGTCCAGACGCAGGATGCCTTCGGCGCAGCGAATCTCGATGCTCCAGAGTTCGTCGTGACCGTGGTCGAAATCGAATTCCGCGCGGACATCGAGGTGGCGTGCATCAGACATTTTGATCGACGCGGCAATCGGCGATTGGCAGTTATCGGGGACGCGCAGTTCGGCAGACTCGACAAACAGCGGCAGCGCCAGCAGATGGGTGACGATCGACAAGGCATTGATGCCGGGATCGAACACGCCCAGGCCACCGGGCTGCCAGATCCAGGCCTGGCCGGGGTGCCACTTGCGCACGTCTTCCTTCCAGTCGATCTGAACGCTTTGCAAGGTGCGGGTGGCCAGCCAGTCACGAGCGGCCTCGATGCCAGGCGCGTAGCGTGAGTGCCAAGCGAACAAACCGCTGACACCTTGCTCTGCGGCCTGACTGACCAACGCCATGGCTTCACCCAACGTGGCGCACGGCGGTTTTTCGACCAGCACATGTTTGCCGGCGGCCAGCGCTTGTTGCACCAGTGCGAATCGACCTTGCGGCGGTGTGCAAAACGCAATCGCATCGACGTGCGGGCCCTTGTCGAGCAGCTCGCTCAAGGACTGAAAATTCTCCACCCCGGCGCACGGCTGCCCTTGGGTGGCGACAGACATCAACTGGAACGCGGGGTTGGCGTTGATAGCGGGGACGTGTTGATCCTGGGCAATCTTGCCGTAGCCCACCAGGCCGAGACGAATCGGTTGCATCAATGACTCCTGTTTTTTTTGTCTTGTCATGGAACGCGAACCGGCAAGATTACGTTTGTCTAGCGTGGAAGTCATTGATGACATGCTGATGCCCACGCCGTCACAATCCTGTCACCCCCGCCTGCTAACGTCTTCGCGTTCCCCGCCTACCCCGTTCGCCCCTGTACCCAAGTTTCCCCGACCCAAGGTGCCACTCAAGGTGTACTCAGCCCCGACACGCCAGCAAATCATCCTCAGGTCCGATGGCATGCGTTGCGATGACTTCGGCGCGTTGTTCTCGACGATGTTCGGCAACCGCTATTCCGACACGCCACCCCCGCCGTCAAACATCATCATCGGCGGCGTCTACGGCCGGCATGAAGGCGTGAGTTTTCGCCGGATGCATTACCACGGAGACTTCACGGTCGTGTTTCCCGACCCCCATGACGAAATCACTTTTGTCATTCCTACTGCCGGCAAGATCGTCTTCAATCACGTGACCGAGTCGGTCGGCGTCACCCACGTTGGCCTGGCGATTGATAAAGCCGACATCCGCTCGATGCGTTTTCTGGACAATCATGCCCAGCACGGGATGTCGATCAGGCGCGCTCACCTCACCGAGCGACTGTCGACGCTGCTGGACAAGCCGATCATGGAAAAGCTGCACTTCCAGCCGACGGTCGATTTGAATGTCCCGGCGTTCCAGGGCATCAAGGCCTTGATCGATCTGGCGACCGGCACTGAATTCGATCAACTGATTAACAGCGGTACGCTGATGCCTTCGCGGCTTCGGGAAATGCTGATCGACACGGTGCTGGAGGCCTGGCCGCACAACTTCACCGAAGCCCTGCGGCAACCGGCTCCGCTGATCGCGCCACGGCATGTGAAGCTGGCAGTCGACTACATTCAGGAGCATCCCGAGCACATGGTCAGCGGCACGGACCTGGCGCGGCTGAGTAACGTCAGCCAGCGTGCGTTGCAGGAAGGTTTTCGACGGTTCGTGGGTCTTTCGATCGTTGACTATCAACGGCAAGTGCGTCTGGAACGCGCCTACGATGCGCTGGCGCAGGATGTCCCGACGTCTGTGACCGAGGTGGCCTTGCGATTCGGCTTCAGCAATGTCGGCAGGTTTTGCCAATATTTCAAGAATGCCTATGGCGTCAGTCCCGCTGACGTGAAATCCGGGTGCACACGAGCCCGGCGTTAGTGGCAAGGGAGCTTGATCCCTCACCACAAGTTTCCATGTGCCTCTGGGTCAGAACAGATAGCTGGCCTTGAGACCGCCGCTGAAACCGTGACTGTCCCCGCCACCGCTGGCACCGACTTCGGCACCCAGGCTCAGCGGGCCCAGATTGGCCATGACATTCACCCCGCCAGTGAACTGATCCCTGTTGTCGAAAGCCGCGCGCTGCTCGACGTCCAGACCCAGCAGGTGTCCTTCGCTATAGACGTCGTTATCGCCCAGCACATGCTCGTAACCCACCTGAACACCCGGCACCAGTTGCCAGGCGCCTAGGCCTACCGGGGCAAATGCCACATTGAGATTGGCCACTGCACTGCGGCGGGTTTCCTCTGTGCTGTCGACGTCGAGGGCCAACTCGCTGCCTTTCTCCTGGAAGCCGGATATGTCCAGGTGACTGACGCGTACGCCAAGGCTCGGTTCGAGAATCATAGTGCTCGCCGGCACACGGTAGCCCACCGCGACGGTTGCACCGGACAGCGTGCCATGGCTATCGCCCTTGGCCGTGCCTAGTCCGCCACCGAGGTCGCGCTTGCTTTCGTAGTCGAGCCAGCCAGCGTTGGCCTTGCCTTCGACAAACAAGCCACGTTCCAAACCGTCAAACGCATAGCGTGCGCCACCGGTGAAAAAGGTCCAGTCGGTATCCACTTCGCCGCCCGCCCCGCCGACATTGCCATTGCTGTAGCCAAAACCTGCATGGGCGCTGAGTTGTTCGGAGAAGCGCTGGGTCAGGCCGATCATCAAGCCTTGGCTGTGTTCGTTGCTGCTGGCAGCCTGGGACGACCCATCAGTGCCCAGATAACCTGCGAGCGCAGTGCTCCACAAACGATATTGGCCGATCTTCAGATCCGTGCCGCTGGCGAAGGGCGCGGCGGCCTGCTCGACCATCGCCCCTTGGCGCAGCAAGTAGCTGGCCGCATCGGCATGCACCTGGCCACCGACGGTGGACTCGACGCCGCCAAGACTGCGGGCATCGATCGCCGATTGCAGGTAATAGTTGTAAGCGCTGTAAGTGCCGGACAGGTTGCTGTTCTGCAACTGTTGCAGCAGCCCGGCACCCGCCGCGGCGTTGCCGACGAGACCGGCCTGGCCCGGCAGGCTGTTGTAGAAAACCATCTTGCCGCGCAGCACGTAAATGGTTTCCTGGGACAGCCCGAGGCCTTGCTTGAGGTAGTTGTCCATGCTGCCGTACTGCGCGGCCACCTGATCCAGGCCGGCTTGCAGGAAACTCGCTTCCACACCGAGGAGCGGCGCATAAATCGCCGCCATGCTCGGCGGCATGGCCGCCAGCGTCGCCTTCACACGCGCGGCGGTGTAATCGTTGGTCGCCAGGTAGTTGCTCATGATGGTGGCGCTGTCGACCCCGGCAATGCTCTGCAACACAGCGGCGGTCCAGCCCGTCCGGTCCTTGCCGGCCGTGCAATGGAACAGCTGCGCGCCATCGACACTGGCCAGCTCATTGAACAGCGTGCTGAGTTGACCACGCATCCCCGCATCACTGACGAACGCCCGGTTGGTCTGCTGCATCATGGCGACGGCATCGGCGGCACTTCTGAACGAGACCGTGGTGATGTTGGCACCGGACGTGGCGCTGCCAATAATGTCGATATTCGTATAGGTCGCCCCGGTCAGCAGGGTATCGGGCGTCGCGGCGATTTCACTCGGCGTGCGCAGGTCGTAGACGGCCTTGATACCGAGGCCGTTCAAGGTCGCCAGATCCGCCGCCGACGGGGTCAGCGCGTTGGAGCGGTAGAACACACCACCACGCATCGTGCCGTCGTTGGCCGTGGAATACGCGGTAGTAATGCCGGCGATATCGCGGAAGTTGTCGATGCTGCGCAAGCGCGGAGTGTCGAGGTTGGTGGTCTCGGCAGCCTGGGCAGCGGCGATGGACAGGCTCAAAACGGACAGCGAACACAGAAGACGTGGAAACACGGTACAGCCTCATTCATACGCATTGGGCTGACCACTATCTGCAAGGAAGTAATACCGAATATGACAGATTGGTACCGGATGAAAATCGGTGCGCGATTGGTCCGGATCGCGCGTTTTTGGTCTGTATTTCCCGACTTTTAAACGTTGCTGACGCTTCCCGCACTGCCTCTGACACCGACCAACGCGTTAAACGCATTCACATCAAGCGGCCGGCTCAGGAAATAACCCTGGCCTTCATCGCACGCCACCGCTTTCAGCAAGCTCAGCTGTTCGGCACTTTCAATGCCCTCAGCCGTCACGGTGAGCGCCAGCGCGCGCCCCAAGCCGACGATCGCCTGGATAATGGCCCGGTCATCCTCGCTTTCATCCAGCCTGTTCAAGAAGCTGCGGTCTATTTTCAGGCCGTCGAAAGGAAACGCGCGCAGGTAACTCAACGATGAATATCCGGTTCCAAAGTCGTCCATGGAGATCCGCACGCCGAGGCGTTTGAGTGTGCGCATTATCTCAAGTGCGCCCGCAGCATCTTCGAGCATCACGCTTTCGGTAATTTCCAGCTCTACCCGGGCAGGGTCGATTCCGGTGTCGTGCAGGGTTTTCTGAATGCGCTCGACCAGGTTGCCGCGCTTGAATTCAGTCGATGACAGGTTGACGGAGACGAACAGATTCGACGGCCACTGCGCGGCGCAACGGCACGCGGTCAGGATCACCCAGTTGCTCAGGGAAAGGATCAGCCCGGACTCCTCGGCGATCGGGATAAACGTGTCGGGAGGGATTAAACCGCGCTCGGGATGTTGCCACCGGACCAGTGCTTCGGCACCGACCATCTGACCGTCCGAAATACGATAGCGTGGCTGGAAATGCAGGCGCAGTTCACCGTGTTTGATGGCGAAACGCAGGTCGTTTTCCAGACGCCGGCGCTCAATGATTTTGGCGTTCATGTCGCCGGCATAAAAGCGCCAGGTGTTACGCCCGCCCGTCTTGGCTTCGTACAACGCAATGTCCGCATAGCGCAGCAACTCGGTCGCTTCGCACGCGTCATTGGGCGCCATCGCGATGCCGATACTGGCGCTGACAAACACTTCCTGCTGATCAATCTCTATCGGTCGCTCAACGGACTCGATCAGGCGATGACACAGGGTCTCGACTTCTTCCTGGGAACTCACGTCACTGAGGATCAGTACAAATTCATCCCCGCCGACCCGGGCGACAAGGTCGCCGTGGCGCACGCAGTCAGCCAGGCGGCTCGACACTTCATTGAGCACGCGGTCACCAGCGGCATGGCCGAGCAAGTCATTGACCGGTTTAAAGCGATCGAGGTCCAGGCAGAGCATGACCAGCGGTTGTTCCACCGTCGGCAATGCCTTGAGTTTCCCGTCGAGGAACTCTTGAAGACGGGTCCTGTTGGGTAGCCCGGTGAGGGCATCATGCTGGGAAAGGAACTCGATGCGCCGACGGGCTTCGACTTCATCCGTCACATCCGTTGCGGTGCCCCGGAACCCTGCGCCCGTCATGTCCCGGGCGGAGATACGCGTGATGCGCTCCCGCCCCTTGGCATCGACATACCGACACTGGATGCTGATGTCCGGACGACGGTTCGGAATACTCAACCACTGGGTCAGCAAACCTAATTCGGTGCTCAACAGGTCATTGATCGGCGCACCGAGCCAGGCGTCCCGGGAGAGTCCGGTGACGTTTTCAAATCGATCGGATAAATAGGTGAAACGCCCGCTATCGCCTACTTCCCATACCCAATCCGAGATGGCTTCAACGACATCGCGAAAGCGCGCTTCGCTGATGCCGAGGGCATCCTGGCTGTCCTGAAGCGAGGTGTAGCTGGCGTCCAGCGCAACCGCACTGGCGGTGGTGCGCCGCAAAATAACCCAGGTCATGAGGCACACCAACAACGCGGCAATGCCGATCAAAGGCAGCCCCACTGCCAGTAACCGCAGACTTGGGCTAGACGGACTCCAGGACAGATTGCCGGCAGCACCGTTCTCGCCCAGCGGCAAGAAAGACCTTGCGTCACTATCATCAGCCGTGGCGACATGAAGGTCTTCGACCCCGAAATCATTACCTAATAGCTGAAGTTTGGCGCTGTCGAGAATGTCGACGAAAATCAACACCGACGGCAGCCGGGCGTCAGACACCACGGTTGGGTCGGTTCCCGGTGTAATGGCGGCTGCCGCGACCAGGGCGGGTTCGCCTCCAATATTGATAAACGCGGTTGTCGGTGTTTCTGATTCCGCGCCTGCACGGGCCTTTTCGAGAAGCGGCGCAATGACATTCCCCAGCCACTCTGAAGCGTCAACGGGTTTCAGCTCACCCTTGATCACGGAGTAAACCGTTTGATTGACGTCGTTGACGACAAACAGTCCCTGAAATCCAAAATCGCTGTAAAGCGTTGGCCCGGCGTTTTGCCGTACATAAGCCCACTCCGGGTCTACTTGAGCATGCAAGTGCTTGTAGGCATCCCCCCAAAATGCATAGTCCTTGACGACTGAGCGCAGCGATTTTTCCAGCGATTGCACAGCCTTCTTTGTGTAAAACGCACTTTCGACTTCCTCTGTCCGGTCTAAATCGTTTGCCAGATAAACCAGTGAAAAGCTGGCCAGTAAAAACACACCAGCCAATAGACCGACAAACTTGAACAGTGAAGTTCGTGCCAGCGACACGCTCGAACGATGAGAGAGGGAGTGGACGATAGAGGCGAGGCTATTCGGCATAATTTCCCGCTGGTCGTTGATGCAAGAGGGTTGTACACCACGTTATCGGCTGTATCAGCGAACTAATGAACAACCTGATTTTGCGCGTGGCCGTTCACAATGCTCTCGCAGAGGGTAGACGAGGAATCTGTCCGCTACTCGGGACAAGACAGAAATTTATGCCGGATATGGGAGGTCAGCGATAAAGCTGTGGGGTATTAATGGTTGCCGAATGCGGCGCCTGAAGATCGGATTCAAACAGGCGCCCAGTTCGAAGTGCGGCTGATCAATGCGTCTTGGGCGATACCGACGTCCCGACTTTACTCAAGCCTTTGGTGTTGTGATCTCCGGGCGTCGAAGTCGCAACCGCCCGGGCTTTGGCTACGCCGCGAGTGTCTTTGGAGTGAGCGATGCCCGAAGTCGTTGAGCCATGACCGCGATCACCATTGCGATCACTGCCATAGTGGTTTCCGCTTTCACCATGATCGCGAACAGCTTTGCCGGCATGGTCACTGCTGAGCCCGTTGCCGTGCCCGTTACTGCTAATGCCGCCGGCGTGATCTGATCCGCTGTGGCCGCCGGCTGTACCGCCACCATGGCCACCACCACCAACACCACCGCCACCTCCGTGACCTCCACCATTACCGCCGCCACCACCACCACCACCACCACCACCACCACCACCACCACCACCGTCCTTCGCATAAGCGGAGTTCATGATGGACAGATCAGCAGGCAGTAATGGGGCGGCTGCAAGCATCAAGGCGCATGACATTACAGCAACGAGACTCTTGTTTTTTAAAAGCATGATTGCTTCCATAGGGTTGATATCACGTGTTTTAAGACGCGTCAGACCCCAGTCGGTTCAAGTCCCGCGATAGACGGAATGCCTTTACTGCGCTATTGAAAACAAGACTCAAACACTAATCAAAAGCACCGTTGAGCACTTCGTAAATTAGCCCGGTTGCGAGTGCTACCAATATCAAGTCGGTACCCGCTTGTTGCCATTCATACCCCTCGTAATGAGGCAGCCTGCCGACTAACCGACCGTCCAGTTTTTTGGCAATACCAGGTGGCAACGGTTTGCCTCGCGCAAGGTTCTTTTGAATACCTGGTGGCAATGCAGGCCCTGGATTCCAGTAGCCCGGATACCCGCCAATAATTCCCAGGACATTGCCGCGATCAATGCTTGGGCCGTTGTCCCAATCGCTGCCCTTGCCTTGGTTTCCATGAGCCTGGTTGTTGTGCGGGTTTCCCTTGCCGTTACCCTGCCCCTTTCCATTGCCAGGGTCGGCCAATGCCGTTGTTGAGCCGACGATCAACGCAAGGCACGTAACGGCTGAAATCATTAAACGAGATCTGAACATGGGTCGTTCCTTCTTAGTGGCAGGACGCTGTACTGAAATTTAGTTCTCCAATCCAACGAGTGTGCACAATTTCGTGCGGAGAACATCAGAAATGCCATTAATGAGCTATACCGGCTAATCACCCCCGCAGTTCTTCGACACAGGAGTTTGGCCATGAAGTTCAGACACTCACTGGCAGCGCTACTGGTCAGCGCCACCCTTTTCGGCTGCGCCACATCATCAAGCAAAAGCGTGACCGTTCCGTTAGTTGCCACGCGACAGAATGCCGGCCAGATCGGCGATGTAACGCTGACCAGTTTTGACAATAAAACCGGGCTCAGTTTCTTCATCAGCGGTGCTCCAAGCGGCATTGTCCTGCCCTTGCGCCTCTACACCTTCATCTATAAAGGCAGTTGCGAGAAACCCGGGGCCGTCGCCTATGCCATGAATGATCAGGTCAACACCGAACGCCAGCCCATACGCGGCTGGACGTTATCCAGAACCGCGCCTGTTGCGATGTCGGTGCTGCTGGCGGGCGGGTATTCCATCGTCCTGCGAACAACTGCAACGGATGGCAACGTCGATATTTTCTGTGGGGATATCAAGCAAGGCAGCACGGCGAAGTAGCCATCCCTTAATTGGCGTCAGGGTGTGCTTTAATCCGGGTTCTTCAACAAAGTGAGAGTCCCGGAATGGAACCCAACATCGCACACCTGTCCAGTTTCCACGTAGCGGGTCTGACCGTACGTACGAACAACCGCGATGAGTCCACGCAGGACAACGCAAAAATCCCCGATGTGTGGGGTCGCTTTTTTTCCGACAGCGTCGCCGAGAAGATCCCGCAACGAGTGCCCGACGCGCCGATTGTCGGCGTGTATTCGGCCTACGAATCTGACGCGAGCGGTGCTTACGATGTGACGGCGGGGGTCTGCGTCAATACGCCGAACCGCGACTTCGATTACGTCGAGATTCAGGCAGGCAAGTACATGGTCTTCGAGGCCCGCGGCCCCATGCCGGCGGCCGTTATCCAGGCCTGGGGGACCATCTGGGCCTACTTTGAAGCGCATCCACTGGTGCAACGCAGTTACGCCACGGATTTTGAATCGTATGGCGGCCCAGACGAAGTTCAGATTCATATCGGCATCGTGTCGTAAGCGTCCCGACAGGCTTTTTCATTTCGACAACATGTTTTTCACGAAACGCTTACAAAACGTAGCGCAGATTGAAATCACAAATGGATTTGACCCCAAACAGAGAGCCCGCCGAAGCGGGCTTTTTGTTGTGTATCGCCTCAACCCTACTCCTCCGCGCGCCCCGTGCCTTCCCGATCGTGTTCATAGCGTCTGATGAGCGGGAACGCCGGCAACCAGGACTCGCGACGCACGGTCCAGCTTTCGTAAGTGGGCTTCAGTTGGTCAGGGGCATCCAGCGACCCCAGGTTCACTTCGACTTCATCGCCCGAGCGGGCGAAAACCGACGAACCGCAGCGAGGACAGAAAAACCGACCGGCGTAATCGCCTGTCTGGCCCTCGATCGTCACCGCCTCCTGAGGGAATATCGCCGAGGCATGGAAAAGTGCCCCATGGTGTTTGCGGCAATCGAGACAGTGGCAAAGACCAACCCGGTAAGGACGGCCCGAGGCCACAATCCTGACATTGCCGCACACGCAGCCGCCCGTGAATCGATCCATGCTGCACCTCCTCTGAAATCACACATTCGCAAGGTGATAAGAAGATAGCAGCACGGGGGTGAACGCTATTATTTCACTCACGGGGTTATTCAATTTCAGACCAAAAAAAGCCCCGTCACCGAAATGCGGTGCGGGGCAAGAAAATTGGTTGGTTGCGGCCAACCAAAGGAGCTCTGTAAAAAACGCTTTCAATCCGGGTCAGATGCAATCCTGTGCGGCGCGTTCAAAACTTGATGGCAGGAAGCTCGACGCCAGCAAATGGCGTTCATAGATGAACACTTTGCCGCCGTCACCGGCCTTGTAGGCTTCCAGCACGTTGTCCGTCGAGACTTTGCTCGGCACCACGATCCGGTAGCTGCGCGAGGTCTGCGAGACGGTCGGGCTCAACGCACTGCCCTGCAATTTCGGGACGACGCAGTCAGCGTATTGCGCTGGGGTCTTGCGGGTCTGCAAGGTCAGGGTCGGGTCGTTCGGTGCGGACGCACAACCGGCGAGTAACACTGAAGCAACTGCCGTGGCAAATACGAATAAAGGACGCATCGGTCTCTTCCTGAAAACAAATGTTCGGTTCATCACGCGCTTTTTTTCAGCCGCGTGTTCGATGGAGGCGATTTTCCGGCTATTGTCGACAAAGAAGAACTTGTGTTTGGTAATGGTCACTATTACGTCTAGCGATAGTTGCGCGCCACGCAGATGGATGCACACTCAATTACCACCAGCAAAGATTGATGAGGATCACGCCTTGAGAACTTTTGACCTGATCCGCGACGCGGTTTTACCCGACTTCCGTGAGCGGGTGGCCGATTACCTGGTCCAATACGAAACCGTGCTGATGGGCGAAATCCCGCCCGAGCCGGAGCTCGCGCGGGCCACGGCCAATCAGTTGCGCGGTTATTTACGCGGATTGAACACCATGCGGGTGCTGGGCATGGCGGATTGGGAGGAACTGGATCGGCGGGTGGTGAATACGTGGCTTTAGCACTGCCAACCCGGCACTTCACACCTTTTCAGCGTTTTTCATCAAACCGATACGATTGAATCAGCTGTTTTCACAGCACCGCTGAAGGCGTGGCGGTTTACTGCACACCCAAGCTTGCGGCGCATGTCCGGGGCTGTTGTCGCAGGAGACCCCATGAGCCTGGAACGTCTGAGCAAACTCATCTCGATAGGATTTGGCATGGCACTTGTGGCCTGCCTGACGACTGTGGCTCTGGATGAGTACTTCGGCAAACAGGCCGAGCAAGCCACTGATCGACGCCACCAGACGATCACCGGCGTTGCCAGAATGTCGACCCTCAACCGCGAACTGACGCAACTGGCGAGGCTCTATGTCGGCACCGGCGATGAGCTGTTTCTCACCCAATACAACCAAAAGTGGCAAAACGGCCGGACATTCCACGACGCGGCGATGGATTTTCGAGCAATTGGCCTGACTGACTCAGAGGACCGATTACTGGCCAAGGTCGAGGACATGGATCTCAAGCAGACGGGCATGGAGCGCGCGGCCATGGAGGAGAGTTTCCACAGAGGGGGCGTGTCACTGCTTGCCACGACTTCCTACATCAACTCCGAGTGGAATTTTGCCGTCGCGCTTAATCAGCTGAGACTCTCGATCACCGAACGTTTTAATAGCGACTTTGAGACAGCCCGGCACAATGCCGAGCTGGCCAGCCACATCAATGTCCTGATGCAACTGATCTCGTTGGGCGCAGGATTGGCCTTTCTGGTCATCCTGCGCCGCCAGTTGGTGATGCCGTTGTTGCGTCTTTCCGAGCGCATGCGCCGCCTGCATGCCGGCGAAGCCCTCGGGGAACCACCGCACCGCCAGGGGCTTGCCGAAGTCGTGACCCTCGCCGACGCTTTCGATGCCTATGTCGAGGTCAATGAAGAACTGCGCCGCCAGCATTGGGTCAAGGGGCACCTCGGCGAGCTGGTGCAAGCCTTGCAGTTATGTGCCAGTCGGGAGGCTTTTGCCGAAACGTTGCAGCAAAAGCTGGGCGAATACCTGGGTTGCAAGGCCGTGTTGCTATTCGACGCCGTGCCCTTCACGCCCCGTACTGGCCAGGTGCATTTCAGTTTGCCACTGCTGCAAGAAGGGCAACAGTTGGCCAGCCTGGAGCTCGATTTCGCTCATCGCCCGGATCCCGCCCAGCTGACGTTACTCGACAACTTGCCCAACCGGCTCGGCACCTTGCTCAGTTTGCTGCAGCAGCGAACTCACAATCTGCAGTTGTTGCTGCAGGCTCATCGGCAGACCCGGCAACTGGAAATACAGGCGTTAGAACTGCAACAGCGCCAACAGTCCCTGGAAGCCACTGAAAGCTGGTATCGCGGCATTGTCGAGTTTGCCCCCAAAGCGCTACTGGTGTTCGACGAGCACGGCGTGATCCTCGCCAATCAGGAAAGCGAAGCGACCTTTGGTTATGCCCCCGGCAGCTTGCTGGGCCAGAGTTACCGCACGCTGGTGCCCGACAACCAACTCGAGGCGATTGATCACTTGCTTGAGCGGGTGCGTATCAACAACGTGCTCGACACCGTCGAGCTGGTTGCCCGTCGTGCCGATGGTGGCGAGTTTCCTGCCGAGATGCGCCTGTGCCTGTTGCCCGCGCGCGAAGATCGCGGGCAATGCCTGTGCGTGGCGTTTCGCGATCTCAGCCAGCGCAAAACTGAAGAACGTAGCCTGCGTGAAGCTCACGAACTGCAGCAGGCCATTGTGAGCTCGGCGCCGTATGGCATTGCACTGGTACAGGGCGGGTTGATCACGCAGGCCAATTCACGGCTGGATGAACTCCTGGGATACGTGCCGGGCGAGCAGCTGCAGTGCTCCCCGCTGATCTGGCTGGATCAGGTCATGTCGGCGCACACACTGATGACGCTGGAAACGCAGGTCCGCGAGGCGCTGGAACGCGGCGACATTTATCAGCAGCAAATTCAACTTCGTCGCAAGGACGCCCAATGCTTCTGGGCCAGCGTCAGTGCCCGCGCCATCGCGTCCGGAAACCAGTCGCGCGGTTCGATATGGATCATCGAAGACATTTCCGCACAACAAGCAGCCGCCGACGAGATGCTGCAGGCGCGGCAACTGGCCGAGGAAAGTGCACGCATCAAAGCCGAATTCCTCGCCAACATGAGCCACGAGATTCGCACGCCGATGAACGCCATCATCGGCATGACGCACCTGACGTTGAAGACAGAACTGAACGAACGTCAGCGCGACTACCTGCACAAAGTCCAACGTTCCAGCCGGCATTTGCTGGGGGTCATTGACGACATTCTGGATTTTTCCAAGATCGAGGCCGGCAAGCTTCAGCTGGAGGTCCGCGACTTCAGCCTGGTCCAGTTGCTGGAGGAAGCGCTCGATCAGGTGCGCCCGCGCATTGCCGAGAAAGGCCTGGATATGCGCTTGAACATCGGTGCCGACGTGCCCGAATGCTTGCGTGGCGATTCGCTTCGACTGCGGCAAATACTGCTCAACTACCTCAGTAATGCGGTGAAATTCACCGAACGTGGGCAGATCCGGGTTGAGGTGAGCCTGCGTCAGGCCGGCGCGGATGACGCTTTGTTTTATTTCAGCGTGACCGACAGCGGCATCGGGCTCTCGTCCGAGCAGCAAAAACACATGTTCCAGAGCTTCCAGCAGGCTGACGCCTCCACCACACGCCGCTTTGGTGGTACGGGCCTGGGGCTGGCAATTGCCAAACAACTGGCCGGGTTGATGAGTGGCCAGGTCGGCGTCCAGAGCGTGTTGGGCGAAGGCAGCAACTTCTGGTTTGAGGTTCGCCTGCAGTTGTCCCGCAGCACTGTCATTGATGGCCCGACCGCACGGGAGCCTTTCAGCGATTGGAGTGCGCCCGAAGGGACCCGTGTCTTGCTGGTTGAAGACAACGAACTGAACCAGCAGGTGGCCGCCGAATTGCTGCAGGCGGTGGGGTGTGGGGTTGATATCGCGACGGATGGCCGTCAGGCGCTGAACCGGTTGTCGGACGTTCGCTATGACCTGGTGTTCATGGACATGCAGATGCCGGTGCTCGATGGACTGGCGGCCACCCGTCTGCTGCGCCAACGGCCGGGGCTGGGCACACTGCCGGTGATCGCAATGACGGCCAACGCCAGCCAGCGTGATCATGACGCCTGTCTGGCCGCTGGCATGAATGACTTTGTCAGCAAGCCCTTCGAGCCGCAGACGCTCTACGCCCTACTCCGACGCTGGCTGACGAAAACGCCGGCCCAGCCACAACGCGCCGTCACGCCGCAGTCCGGGATGAGCGACGCCGATGCGGGTTTGAAACTCGATGACGTAGATACGGTGGCCGGACTCCGACGGGTACTCGGCCGGCACAACCTGTATGTGGATCTGTTGCACCGCTACCTGGACCACCAGAGCCCGTTGCTGGATCAGTTGAGTGCAGCGCTGGCGGCGGGCGAGCTGGTCAAAGCCGAGTTGTTGGCCCATAGCTGCAAAGGCGCCTCCGCGACCATCGGCGCCGACGCCGTCGCACAAGCGGCCAATGCATTGGAGTTGGCACTGCGCGCAAAGCGCCCGATCGATGAGTTGCGCATCGGTTTGCAGACGTTGTCCGTCCCCTTGAAGGCATTGCTGGGGCAACTGCAGCAGAAGTTGCCATGCGCAGTCGAGGCTGCGCCGACAGCGGTCGACGTTGTCGAGTTGCAGCGGATCTGCCAAGACCTCGACGCCCTGCTGGGGGATTTTGATGCGCAGGCAGTGCCCTACTTTTCCGCCCATGCCAGCGTGTTGCGCGGCGTGTTTGCCTATCGCTTTGCGTCACTGGAAGGCGCGATCAAACAATTCGATTTCGGCCGGGCCCAGGCCTGCCTGAGAGAGGCCCTACGGGCTGTGCAACCGCCGGCTAACACGGGCTGATCAGAAGTTTTCAGCGTTTTTCAGCGCCCGGCGGCTTCAGTTCAGGCCATTTCAGAGCAGCGGTGTGGGCGGCATGCGTTACTGCAGTCACTTGGCAGAAGCGACGGACCGTGCATTCCCGTCGCGCTTTCGGGATTGCGCCCGACTGCTTGACCGACCCAGCCGGTGACCCCGTCACGAGGACGTCCATTTGAACAGCTCAACCCCTAGACCCACCGTGCTGGTAGTCGACGACATGCCGGCCAATCTGCAGCTGATCAGTGAGCTGTTGTTTGAGCTCTATCACGTGCGCGTGGCGACCAGCGGTGCCCAGGCGTTGCAGATCATCGATCGGGCGATTCCCGATCTGATTCTGCTGGATGTGATGATGCCCGACCTCGATGGCTATGAGGTCTGCCGTCGTCTCAAGGCTGATCCCAAGACACGTGATGTGCCGGTCCTGTTTTTAAGCGCGCGGAATCAGGACGAAGATGAGTGCCTGGGGTTCGAGCTTGGCGCGACCGACTACCTGTTCAAGCCGATCAACCCGCCCACACTGCTGGCGCGGGTGCAGACGCAGTTGCGCTTCAAGGCCACAGCCGACCTGTTGCGTTCGCAGAATACTTACCTAGATCAGGAAGTCCTGGCGCGAACCCGTGAACTGCAAGCCACCCATGACGTGACTATCCTGGCCCTGGCGTCGCTGGCCGAGACCCGCGACAACGAGACCGGCAACCACCTGCGACGCACGCAGCATTATGTCCGGTTGCTGGCGGAGAAATTGCGCGATCACCCGCGATTCAGCGCGCATCTGGATGATCAGAGCATTGAGCTGATGTTCAAGTCGGCGCCCCTGCATGATATCGGCAAGGTCGGTATTGCCGACCATATTCTGCTCAAGCCGGGACGCTTTGAGCCCGCCGAATTCGAAATCATGAAGACCCACGCGCAGCTCGGTTATCAAGCGCTGGTGCATGCCGAGGACATGTTGGGGGCGCAAGTGCCCTTCCTGCGCATCGCCAAGGAAATTGCGCTGTGCCACCACGAAAAATGGGATGGCAGCGGTTACCCCAATGGCCTGGCCGGCGAGGCCATTCCGGTCAGCGCCCGGCTGATGGCGGTCGCCGATGTCTACGACGCGGTCATCAGTCGACGGGTGTACAAGTCGCAAATGTGCCACGAGACAGCGGCAACGATCATCCGCGACGGTGCCGGCCGGCATTTCGATCCGGATGTGGCGGCCGCCTTCATCGTCATTGAAAAAGAGTTTGAACAGATCGCCGAACGCTATGCCGACCCCGTTGCCGAGGAGTCCCTCGAGGCAAGGGTCGGTTGACGGCTTCCAAGGCGATACAAACGGTGCCGTTTGGCACATCGGAGTAAAGATCATGAGCTGGGTCGTCAGGCACGCGCAGGCTATCAAGCGCATTTGCTGGATAACGGTGGCCGTTTTGTCGTTGCTTATCGTGGTTGCCGTGGTCGATCGCTATCAGCGCCAATACCTCATGCTGCTGGAAAGTCAGCAAGCACTGCTCGCGCAACGCAGCGCCTGGGGTTATTCCAGTCTGTTGAACAGTCTGCAAACCCATAAATTGCAGCAGTCGATGCTGATGGCCAATCCGCCGCCAAAAGGCTGCCTGTCAGACGAATTCATTGCCGGGCAGCAGCGCTCGACGGCGACCCAGTCGGCGGATGTCGAAGGGCTTTCGCAGTACACATTGCGGGTGCCGATTCACCAGTTGGCGCCGATGCCCAAGCCACAGGCGCCACGCATCCGCCTCAAGGACGGCGGCATCCACATGACCAGCCGCCAACAGTTGGGCTATACCTGCGACGGGCGTTACGCGGTGATCCAGGAAACGCAAACCCGCTTGGAGCCGCAGCCGCTGCTGCCGCCCCAGGCGATGGGCTCAGCGATTGCCAAGGGACTTGTCGTGCATGTCGCCCTGTCGCAGGGTCAGGGGCCAACCTTGTATTTCGACATCCACTTCACCGCCGGCAAGGCAACGTACCTGCCGGCCACGGAGGCGGCCTGGTCGATTTCGTTGCCTGCTCAGGCGCAAGGCGAAGAGCGTTTCTTTCGCTACTTTGCAAACCTGCACCACGGGCTGCAAATGCGGATCTACAGTGATCCGCTGGCTCCGGATTTTATGTCGCAGTTCCTGAGCCTGAACGGCCTCGGATTGTTTTTGACCATTGCAGTACTGGCCTGTTTGCTGCTGATCTGCACGCTGGTGGCGTATCTGATGGACGCCAGCGTGGAGCAACATCGGGCGGCCACCCGCGACTTTCTCACCGGCCTTTACAACCGCCGTGCGGCGATGACACGGGCTGAAATGGAGTTGGCGCGCGCCACGCGCAAACCGGGTTCGGTCTGCGTATTGATGCTGGACATCGACCACTTCAAGCAGATCAACGATACCCACGGCCATGACGGCGGAGATCAGGTGTTGAAGTTTCTCGCGCAGTTGCTGAGCCGGACAGTACGGCAACAGGATCTGGTGGCCCGTATCGGCGGAGAGGAGTTCCTCATCATGCTGCCGGACACCGATCTGCCGGGCGCACAACAGATGGCCAATCGTTTACTGCACGCGTTGCGCACCTCGACGATCGAGTACGCCGGGAAGCAATTTGGCATCACCTGCAGCCTGGGTGTCAGCGCCTGGAGCGGCCCCGGCGAAAGCGTTCAAAACCTGCTGATCCGTGCGGATCGGCTGCTGTATCACGCCAAGCAGCAAGGGCGCGACCGCTTTGCCAGTGAGACCCTGCCCGATTCTGCGCTGGCCTGAATTTGGTCCTGAGGCGGTGATTTCGGTATCTGTTTCGCGCAGAGGTTGGCCAAAGCAAGGAATGGCCGCTTAACTCTAGAGGTCGACGACGCATATCCGACTTGCCGTCCTGCCACGCACGGAAGCTCGCCATGGGCCAATTGCTGATTGATGAACACCTGGTGTTCGACGAGAACAACTTCCTGTTGTTTCGCGTCGACGCCGATGAAGAGCCGTTGCGCATCGGTGCAATCGCCAGCCGCTGCCTGGCCATGTTGCTCCGGTCGGATGGCGCGGTGGTGCGCAAGCGCGAATTGATGGCAGGGGCATGGGGGCAATATGGCCTGGAGGTGACCGACAACAGCCTGGCCCAAGTGGTCCGGCAATTGCGCCTGGCCCTGGAGAAACTGCAGCCCGATCGCGAATTCATCCAGACTTTGCCACGCATTGGTTACAAGCTCGCCGATGGCGTGAGGGTCGAGGAGTTGTCAGCCGTAGCGAAAACGGCGCCTGCCCAGAGCGAGGTGGTGGCTGGCGATGAGGCGCCCGTCCCTGCTGCGCCTCCTGAATCGACTATGGCCGATGCAGAGGACGAACCGGACAAACCGCCATTGCCTGCATCAGCCAGACCCGATTCACGGCCGCTGTCCGTGCTCCCGATCACATCACAAAAGCGTTGGGGCCTGTGGCTCGCACTGCCGCTTTGGGGCGTGCTTGCATTTCTGTCGGGAAAAACCTGGCTGGCACCCTCTCCCGAGGCGGCACCACCTGCATTCGCCGCGCCCGTCACCGTCGATGACGTGCGCGTGCATCTGTCGGCTCAGGACGTACAACCTCCGGCAACATCACATCTGCAACTGATGGTGCAGGACAGTCGAAAACTCGCGGGGTTATTAGGCCTCTCGGCGCAAAACATCCACCTGTACCTGTTGCCGTCGCGTCAAGGGGCGGATCAGATTCTCTGCGATGGCGAGCTGGAAACGGCCAGCAGTCGCTGCATTGGCGTCCAACAACATGACTAGACGCACCGCAAACACAATTTGGTGCCTGGCCTTCGTCCTCGTCGGTCTGTCGGGTGTGGCGCTTGGGCGCCTGACCGGCGAACACAAGGCCAATCCGGACCTTTGGTGCACGGGAGAAAGCGCGCATCAAGTGCCGTCCGAAGTGCGTCCTGCGTGGTTGACGACGCGCTTCAGGCTGGACTTGCGGCCGTCCGGCCTCAGCCACATGCGCATGGTGGCCCGACTGATCGATGCCGACTCGGGAGCTGAAATCGGCGCGCTGCGCCGCAACAGTGCCTTTGGGGTGCAACAACAGGACCAGCGCCTGCAGATCACTGTGGAGCGCTCCGCCAAGGGCGAAGCGGAGAGTCCGATTCCTGAACTGTCGGGCGCGCTGGGGATGTTTATTTTTCGCTCGGACAACAGCGTCAGTTACTGGATGCGTTCAGTGTCCGAAACGCGCTACCTGTTCGATGACGGCAGTGACATGTTCATTCTTTGCAGTCAGCGTCCATCATCGAACAGCAAGGGTTAACGGTCTAACGCAAGCGATCAAGTGCGCCCGACGGAACCTGTGACCGGCAAGTTACCGAGCAACTTAAGCCCCGTGGTTTTCACGAACGTCTCGTAGTCCATCGGTCTTTCGATACGGGTTTCTGCGTTGGGCAGAACGTACGCCCAGGCGCGCTTCGACGAGGCGTCATAAACCAGCTTGAACAGGCGCGTCGGCACCCAGACCTTGTTGTCGCCAATGGTGCTGTGGCCCGAGTCAAAGATCGGACCGGTAAAGACAAAGACGTTGCCATCGGCGCGCTTGGCAAACTTCCTGACATCCGACTCGACCTTGCTCCAGATCTTGCGGTTGTTGGTCGGGTCTTGCGGCACCATGTTTGACAGCGCAAAGGATTGGGCCATGGCATTGGGGTTCGGCGCATCGGCGGCCGGGGATTGATGACCACGGTCCACGGCCGGGTGTTGGCTGCGGTAGTCACTCAACTCTGCCCGCCCACCCTTTGGGATGCGTGGGTCGGGGTAGAACTGGTTGGTGCGTTCCTCCCCTTTGGCGTCCTGCAGCTGGGCGGCATTCAGTCGCTCAACCACCACCAATGGCGTCTTGCTGGTTTGCGAGTACAGCACCGCGAAGTTGTCGGAACACAACGCCAATGGGTTCATGGTGGCAGGCACCGTGGCGATGTTGATCGGCCTTGCGGCCGGAAACAGGTCGGCGCAGCCGTCGAACGAGGCCTGTTTCTGTTTGTTTGAATAGAGGTCCAGCGCCGCGCCCTGGCTGATCGAACCCGAGCGGGACACTTGCTCCTGATGCTGGGCGGGCGGCTTGAGGAGATCCAGCAGGCTGCGGGCTTGCGCCCCGGTCGAGAGCAAAACAAGGGCTGACAGCCCAACTGCAATTTTGCGTAGGTACATGCGTTAGTTCTTCGATTTTATTAAGGGATAAACGAATGGCGAGTCCCGATTTACGGAACCAGATGGAGGCGATGGCGGATTATAGTGCGGTGAGCATGCGTTCACAGTCCTTGATCAAAATACCGATGTGGGTCATGCGGGGGTTATTGACCGCCATAAATACTTTTAGTGCTGGGCAGCGGATGATCAGGGCAGGTTTTCAAGTAACTCCAGCGCCTGATCGAAATCGAAGCACTCGGCTTGCTGGACCACCCGATGCAACTGCTCGGTCATCCGCGAACCGGACGTCAGCGCCTGGAGCTTGTGCAAGGCTGTCAGCGCCTGGGTGTCACTCTCGGCCAGCAGATAACGGACGTGGGCCAATTGCGCATGCCATTCGCTGTCGAGTGGCACCGTGGTTTCTTCCGCCAACGGCGGTTCTGTGAGCACCGAGAGCCCTTCCAGCACGGGTGTCAGGCAGCGTTCGACCTCGGCCAGTCGATCCGACACGTCCTGTTCCACGCCTGCGCTCAGACACACCTGTTCCAGTTGGCCGGCGGCATTGGCCACGCCAACGGCACCGATGTTGCCCGCCGTGCCCCGCAAGGTATGCGCCAGCCTGACCGTTACCGAAGAATCGCCCTGCCCTCGGGCAGCCTGAAACTCGGCGCAAAAAGCCTGTTGGCTGGCGTGAAACTTGCGCAGCAGGCGCAGGTAGAGTTCGACCTTGCCCATGCACGTGCCGAGGCCCGCGTTCAAATCAATGCCAGGAAGACTGGCTGGCAGGCCCGCCGTCAACGGGGTGCCCGGTGAAACGTCGGCCGACGGCGCGCCACGGCCAGGTCCTGGGTGTATCCACTTGGCCAATGTGGCGAACATGTCCTCGACGTTCAACGGTTTGGAAATGTGATCGTTCATCCCGCAATCAAGCGCCCGCTCACGGTCCCCCGCCATCGCGTCGGCCGTCATCGCGATCACCGGCAAATTCGCCCAACGTGGCTGCTCGCGTATCTTGCGGGTCGCGGTATAGCCATCCATTACCGGCATCTGGCAGTCCATCAACACACCATCGAAGTCGTCATCACGCGCCAGCTGTTCGAGCGCCTCTGCGCCGTGAATGGCCAGACGCAGCTCGATCCCGGCACTCTCCAGCAGTTCACACGCCAGTTCACGGTTCAGCTCATTGTCCTCGACCAGCAGCAGGCGCGCGCCACGCAGGCTGGCCATGGCGCTGGCGCTCTGGCCGAGGCGCTCGCTGGCCCGGCTATCGGTCTGAGGACGGTTGCCCAGTACGCTGCCCAACGCCTCAAGTAACGTCGACGGCGTCACCGGTTTGGTCAGCACCACCGGCAATTGAATGCCGTGCCGGATGGCCTCTTCTCGGGCCTCCTCGCGACCGAACGCGGTGACCATGATCACCGACGGCGTTTGCGCCAGTTTGGCCGCGTGCATCTGCCGCACCGTCGCCACGCCGTCCATGCCTGGCATGCGCCAATCCATCAGCACCAGGTCATAGGGCAGCGCCTTGGCTTCGGCCTCCACCAACAAGTCCAGTGCGGCCCGACCACTGTGCGCAACGTCCACTTCCACGCCAAAACTGCGCGTCATGTCAGACAAAATCTCACGTGCGCTGGCGTTGTCGTCGACCACCAACACACGTTTACCCACCAGTTCGTCGGCGGTCATCATGCGCCGCAACGAGCCGTCGCGCTGCACGCCCAGGCTCACCTCGAAATGAAACGTGGAGCCTTGGCCCGGCTCGCTCTCCAGCCAAATGTTCCCGCCCATCAACTCCACCAGATGCCGGGAGATGGCCAGCCCCAACCCGGTGCCACCGTATTTACGGGTCGTGGAGCTATCGGCCTGACTGAACGGCTGGAACAGGCGCGAGCATTGCTCGGCGCTCATGCCTATTCCGCTGTCACGCACCCAGAAATGCAGTTGCACCTGCTCTCCTACGGCGCCCCGCTGCTCTACCCCGAGTACGATCTCGCCCTGCTCGGTGAACTTCGTCGCGTTGTTGCCCAGGTTGACCAGCACCTGCCCCAGGCGTAACGGATCGCCGATCAACGCGGTCGGCAGTTCGGGCGCGATGTTGAAGAGCAGTTCCAGCCCTTTGTCCTCAGCTTTCAGGCCAATCATGTTGGCAAAGCCGTCGAGCACGTTTTCAAGGTGGAAGGGAATGTGCTCGAGGTGCATTTTGCCGGCCTCGATTCTGGAGAAATCGAGGATGTCGTTGATGATCACCAACAGGTATTCCGCCGAGCGATGGACCTTTTCAATGTAATTGCGCTGGCGCGAGTCGAGCTCGGTGCGCAAGGCCAGGTGGCTCATGCCAATGATGGCATTCATCGGCGTACGGATCTCGTGGCTCATCGTCGCCAGAAAGTTGCTCTTGGCCCGGGTCGCCTCTTCTGCGGCCTCGCGTGCGCGCTGCACCTCGGCCTCGGCGATCTTGCGGTCGGTGATATCGAAGTACCAGTTGGCCCCCATGCCCCGCTCCCCCAGCGTCAGCGTGATGGCCGACACCAGTACGTCAAAGTGTTCGCCCCCGGCACGCTGCAGCCGGGCCTCGAAGTTCAGCACCGCGCCTTGCGACGCCGCCTCGAGAAAGCGCTGGTGTGCCTGCGGATCGACCCAGAACAGCGCAGGGTCCGCCCCCCCGAGTTCATCGAGGCGGGTCCCGAACAGACTGTCGAACTGCGGATTACAGTAAGTCGGACGGCCATCGACATCTCTGATCACCATGGCCACCGGGCTGTTGTCGAGTACGGCGCGCAACTGTGCCTCGCTGGCCTTCAGCGCCGCCTGCAACTGACGGCGCTCACTGACGTCGCGCACCGAAGCGCACACGCAGATTCCGCCTCCTTCCAGACTCGGTAAATGCGACAGACTGATTTCTGCCGAGAAGAAGCTGCCGTCCTTGCGCACGCCTTGCAGGTCGTCCAGGTTGGCCCCCATCTGGCGAGTGTCGCCGTGGGCGGTGAATCCCTGGCGCAGCGCCACGTGACGCCCGCGACTGGCCACCGGCACCAGGCGTTCGATGGCCTCGCCGATCAACTCACCGGCGTTGTAGCCGAACAGCTGATCCAGTTGACGATTGGTTCGCAGGATATGCCCGTCGGCATCCACCACCAGCATGCCGTCCGGCGCCGCTTCGATAATCCCGCGATACCAGGCCTCGGTCGCGCGCAACGCCACTTGTTGGGATTCGAGCGCCTGCGCCTGTTCCTCCAGTTGCAACGCTTGTTCCGCCACTTCACTGGCCTGGCGACGGGTTTCTGCCAACAGGGTCTTGACCGCCTGATTACGCTCCAGAATCGCCATGTTCGCCGCCAGACGCGGGATGGCTTCCTGCAACAACTGCATCTCGCGCTCGTCCAGCGGCACCAGTCCGGCCAGCTCGAGTACGCCCAGCAGCCGCTCGCCACGCATGATGGGTTGCAACAGCAAGCAACTGGCCGGGGTTTCGCCAAGCGGCGAGTGCAAACGCCAGTAATGTTCGGGCAGCGCCTGAAGCTGACGTGGCTGGCGATCCACCGCGCACTGACCCAACAGGCCATCGCCGAACAGAACTTCTTCCTCCGGCGGGCGTTCGGAATCGGTGGCATAGCGCCCCATCAGCAGCAGCTTGCCGGCCTCCTCGTGTGCGCTGTAAAGCACCCCTTGGCAGATGCCCTGCGGGCTGGCCATGTGTTGCAGGAATACCTGCGCCAGCTCGGCCGGCGTTTCTGCCTGCTGCAAATCGACCTGCAATTGAGCGGTATGCGCCTTGATCCAGCGCTGACGCTCCAGTTGTCGGGACTGCGTCTGCAGCGTGGCAATGGCCCGCGCCAGATCGCCCGTTTCGTTGTTCAGGTCGGTATGGGGAATCGGCTTATCGAGCTCCCCGGCAGCCAACTGATCCACCGCCACCCGCACCCGGTTGAGCGGATTGCGGATCGACTGGCTGACCAGCCAGGACAACAGCAGCGCCAGCGACAAGCCACCGAACAACAGCACGTAGGTCAGCTTGGTACTGCGCTCGGCATAATCGGCAATGTCCTTGGCCGTGTCGCGAATCGTGTCGCCCTTGATCTGCGCAACCGTGTTCAACAGTGCGTCGGCCTGCTGGTCAAGTTGCTGGAATTCATTGCTATTGAGCAGCAACAACGCCTGCGCCTGCCGGCCCTGATCGATCATGACAAAGGCCTGCTCTCTATCACGCTGCAACTGTTGCAGCAGCACGTCCAGCTCCGCCAGGCGCGCCAGGTTTTCCGGGCGTCTGAGGGTCACTTTGGCTTGGGCCAGTGCCTGTTGCAGACGATTCTGGGTGTCGCGCATGCGCTGCAGGGATTCGACACGGATCTGCGCGCTGTCGGTGCCCACCGCTCGCTGCAAGGCTTGCAGCATATGAGGCAGTTGCACCCGTGCCTCATACAAGTGCTCCATGCCGACCAATTCTTGAAGATAGAGGTTCTGCATGTCGTGCTTGAGCGACTGCTGGGTACGCAGGCTTTGCACACCGAGTACCAACACCAACAGCAGCAGCGCGGCGAACCCCAGGATCAGTTTGTGCAGCAGCGCAAGACGCTCAAGCAGGGTACGCAATCCAGCCATGACCTAACCTCGTGAACCTGATGAAAACACTGGCAAAGCGGACGTGCAGTCGCGGACTCACGGGGTCTGGCCGATGCGTTCCAGCGCTGCGCGCTGGACGGCCATGTCCTGATCGGTATCGGCGAAACGCTCGGCAATGGCCTGGAACTGTTCAACGCAAACCAGGAAGGCATCGCAGATGTCCGGGTCGAAGTGCGTGCCTCGCCCCTGCCGGATAATCTCGACAGCCTGCGCGTGGGGCATCCCCGATTTATAGACACGACGGCTGATCAGCGCGTCATAGACGTCGGCCACCGCCATCATCCGGGCGCTGATGGGGATGTCGTCGCCAGCCAGCCCCTGCGGATAGCCGCTGCCATCCCATTTTTCCTGATGACTGTAGGCAATCTCCTTGGCCAGACTGAGGAAGTCGGCGCGAATACCCAGCGCATCCTCGGCATGCTGGATCGCGTCACGTCCCAGCGTGGTATGGGTCTTCATGATCTCGAACTCTTCCTCGGTGAAGCGTCCCGGCTTGAGGAGGATATGGTCGGGAATGCCGATCTTGCCGATGTCGTGCAGGGGCGCCGACTTGAACAGCAACAGGATGGTCTCGTCGCTGAGAAAGTGACTGAAACGCGGATGATCACGCAGATGGTCTGCCAGCACCTTGACGTAATGCTGGGTCCGCCGGATGTGGTTGCCCGTTTCGTTATCGCGCGTCTCCGCCAGTGACGCCATGGCCTGGATGGCCACATCCTGGATCGCAATCACTTCACGCGTCCGGCGCTGCACTTCCTGCTCAAGGTAGTCGTTGTGATCGCGCAGAAAGTCGGCCGCTGCCTTGATCTTGAGCTGGGTATCCACCCGCGCCAAAACCAGCGCCGGCCGGATTGGTTTGGTGATGTAGTCGACGGCCCCCAGTTCCAGGCCATGGATCTCGTCCTCGGTCCCGGCCATGGCCGTCAGGAAAATGATCGGAATGTCGCGGATGCGCGGGTCGCGCTTGATCTGGTCCGCCACTTCGTGGCCGGACAGCCCGGGCATCATTACATCCAGCAGGATCAGGTCCGGGAGTGTGTCGCCCTGCAGAATTCGCAACGCTTTCTCACCGCTATGGGCGGCCTTGACCCGGTAGCGATCCTTGAGCAAATCTGTCATCAGCATCAGGTTATCGGGTGTGTCATCGACCACCAGGATGGTAGGCGGACTGTAGCGACGCTGTTCGACACTCATGGCGGGCGGCTCCCTTTGCCAGGCATTGACATCCCGAGGCGACATTTACGCCCCGGCGCAAGGAAGCTTAGCTGCAGTTCTGCGGGGCTGCCGTCCGGCGTCAAACGCCAAACTAACGCCGGGGCAGTCGTTACCGGATGAACGGAAACAGGATTTCCGTCAGCGGTCAGTATTTGATATCACGCGCTGTATCGCGGGTGTCCTGCTTGGTGTCGCGCTTGTCCTGACGGCAATCGTTGCGACTCTTTTCATCACCCTCCTTGCACGCTTCCTTGGTTTCCCGGGCAGCATCTCGCCCTTCCTGCTTGGTATCGCGCGACTCCTGTCGCTGGTCAGCCTGGTCCGTCGCATGGACCAGCGTCGGCACCCAGTAGCCGCCAACGGCAATGACCAGTGTGGTCAGGACAGACAAAGAATACTTGCGATTCATGATCCACCTCCTTCCTGAGTTTCCATCACTTCGCACCACTGTCATCACCGCACACGGTGGAGTGGCGCAGTTGTACAACGCACACAGAACGCCCCCCCCGGAATGTGAAAGTTAACGATAGGACGACATTGGCGGCCCTACAAGGATGTTGCGCCCTCGATCTAGAGCATTTTCTCCAGGCCAATCTTGTCGCTGAGCCAGGCCTTGAAGCTGCGCCAACGACCGCCCGGCTCCGTTCGCAACGTATGCAGGCGGCCGTCGTCTTCAGTGAGCCAGACGACTTCGCCGTTTTCCAGGCGAGCCTGGTAGCTCACGGCGGGCGCCATGCCTTCAAGTGCTAGCTCGCGCATGTAGCCGGCCAGCTCAGGGCTGTCGACCAGCACCCCGACTTCGGTATTCCACAGCACCGAGCGCGGATCGAAATTGAAGGAGCCGATGAACACCTTCTGCTTGTCCAGGATCATGGCCTTGGTGTGCAGGCTGGAGTCCGAGCCACCGCTGAAGCCACGGGAAGAACCTCCGCTGGGGTCGTCCGGCTGGAGCCGCAGTTCATAGAGCTTCACGCCATGCTCGAGCAGGGTCTTGCGGTAAGGCGCATAGCCGCCATGCACCGCCGGCACGTCGGTGGCTTCCAGCGAGTTGGTCAGCAAGCGCACATCAACACCGGCATCGGCACGCCCGAGGAGGTAGCGCATGCCCGCCTTTTGCGGGACGAAATAGGCGGATATCAGGATCAGCTCTTTATGAACGGTATCGAGCTCAGGTCGCAGTTGTGTGGTCATCAGTAACGCACGGTCCGGTTCGTCGTCGGCCAGGACCTTGCTCGGTGCGTCCCACATCGCCTTGCTGTGCGCCCAGATCAGCTGCTTGCGCCAGGTCTCGAGCTGCGGCTGAGTCCGGTAGGTCATGAGGTGATCGTACAAAGCCCGGTTCTCGATGCGGGTGTTCTGCAGCGATTGCTCGAGGCGTTGCCGGCTCTTGAGCAAGTCTTCGGCGGTTGGCTTGCTGAGCACCAGGTCACTGATCGGCTGGCTCAGGGCGCTGTTCCAGTACAGATCGAAGCTGCGGCCCAACTGCGCGGCGACCGGGCCGACGCACAGCAGGTCCATGTCGGTGAAGTTGCGATCGGCCTTGGCATCGAAATATTCATCGCCCAGATTGCGTCCGCCGACGATGGCTGCGCTGTTGTCGGCCAGCCACAGTTTGTTGTGCATGCGCCGGTGCTGTTGGGACAGGTTCAGCAGACGGCCCATGGTTCGGGTGACCATCGTGCTGCGCCCCAGATGCAGGGGGTTGAAGACGCGGATATAGATGTTGGGGTGCGCGGCCAGGGTCGCGATGACTTCTTCCTGGCCGTCGCTGGCAGTGTCATCGAGCAATATGCGCACCCGTACGCCGCGATCGGCGGCCAGCAATAATTCGCGCACCAGTGCCCGGGTGCTGAGACCGTTGTGCACGATGTAGTACTGCAGATCGACGCTTTTCTGCGCATTGCGAATCAGCTCGGCGCGCGCCCGGAACGCTTCGCTGCTGTTAGGCAGCAAGCGAAAACCCGAGCGCCCCTCGTGCGGGGCGGCCTGGGTCTGGAGGGAGCGTCCGAACGCCGATTCGCTGGCAGGAATTGCCTCGCTGAATTCGTGGGGCAAGCGCGTGGGAGTACAGCCGACGACCAGCAGTGCGAGAAACAGTGCGGCGAAGAACCAGGGCATGGACAAAGGGCTCGTCCTCAACCTCGACGGGGGGAGTGCTGACCTTGGGAGCCAGTCAGTACTTGCCGGTTGCAGGCAATCTGCACACCTTGCTCCAGTAAAGCCCGGTTCAGGCAGCCTGTCGAAATTTACTGCCAGCGCATGCCGCATTGCGGCAAGGGTTGACCGCGCAGTCGCTGAAAACTCCCCTCGCAACCTGCAAACAGGCGACTGAAAGCGGCGGCACGCTAATTGCCCTGGCCCTTCTACCAACAACAATCAGGGATTTACTCATCATGTTGATCAGTGCAAAGAACCCTCCAACTGCACCGCTTTCAAGGCGCACCGACGACAAGCCAGTAAAAGACGCCACCACTTTAAGTGGTGAACCCGAAGCCCCCAAAATGCAGATGCAAACCGTAAAAGTGTCTGAGCGGACACTGGCGGTCATGGCCGAACAGCACCTCAAAGATGTGAGCGGCGCCAACAAGATCGCCGACAACGTTGATGAAGCGTTCGCGAAAACCCGCGTGGCACTGCAAGCGGCAAATCCCTCAAGCGTTGATAGCACTGCCGTGGCCGATCTCAAGGAGCACATGAGCAAATCGCCGGTGCAACGGTTGCGCCCTGACATTCTGGAAGAACTGGGACTCACGGACGATGAGCTGAAACGGGCATAAGGCAACACCAAGGGTGCTACACCGTCTAATCTGAATAGAGCAAGACCCTAAACACGCCTCTCGATCAGGGGAAACAGGATGACCAAAAAAACAGCGCGCCACTGCTGGTCATGGGTCCTGCTCTCCCTGCTCGCCATCAGCCTGGCGCTGACAACAGGATGTTCAAGAAAAGTGCACAGGGATCCCTATGCGCTCTCAAGCTTTGGCTCAAATTGCTATGCAAAAGCACTACCCTCTTCCGGCGAGGGTGGGCTGGCCTGGGGCGACACCCTGAACATGGCGCGCAAGAAATCCATGGACAATTGCATACGCTATGCCGGCCGCTCCGGTGGCACGCCGAAGACCTGCCAGGTGGTGGTGGCGGAGTGCAAAAATCAATAGCGGCCCAAGACCTCACTTCTGCAACGTTTTGAGGATGGCGGAGCAGAGCTTAGTCCTGCCGCACAAGGTCGACCGAGATCTCCACCGCCGTCATCGTTCCTCTGTTCTCGAGCCAATGCGTGGTGTTTCTGTCTTCGGGCCAGCCCACTCCCGGCCCGTAGTCCGTGGCGACGCCATTGCGATGATCGGTGATCGTTCCTTGCAGGATGTAGACAGTGCCGGGTCGGTCTATATGGTTATGAATCGGCCCGAAAACGCCTCCAGGCTCGATGGTCACTTTGCGCATTCTGAGTTGGCGCCCTGCCATGCCTTCGATCTCAGGACCCAAATCAATCGTTGCCAGTAACTGCACCGCAACGCCTTTTGTCTCGGGTGCTGGCTGCTCGTTGTTCATCACGAATTCCTCTCTGTACTGACCGGGCCTGACTGGCAGTAAACACCCTTGAAGCGTGCCCGCACTCGGGGGGCGACGAAGGATCGATCAGCGGTTCAGGCGTGTCATGAAATGAAAAGAAGGTGTCGTCGAATGAATGGTCGGTCACACATGAATACGCGTAAAACACGTCATTGACCGTAGTGGCGCTACGCCTCTTTCGTACCTCCAAAACATAATAATAATCCGAAGAAGGATCGCGTTTTATGCGTGTGAATTTGCCCGTAACCGAGCAAGAAAGAGTCTTCCCTGCCGAACAACGGTTGATCTCCATTACCGACCTTGATAGTCGAATCACTTACTGCAATGAAGCGTTTGTTGCCATCAGCGGTTTCACCAACGACGAGCTGATCGGCCAGCCGCATAACCTGATCCGACACCCCGATATGCCACCCGGGGTATTCATTCATATGTGGCACACCATCAAGCAAGGCAAACCCTGGATGGGTATTGTGAAAAACCGCGCGAAAAATGGTGATTTCTATTGGGTCAGTACCTACGTCACCCCCATCTACGAAAACGGGCGCATGAGTGGTTACGAGTCGGTTCGCTCGGTGCCCACCCGCGATCAGGTCCGTCGGTCCTCGGAACTCTATGCCAGGATGCGGGCCGGCAAGCCGATCGTTTCACTGAGCGCGAAGATTTTCCGGCCAATACAACACGGCTGGCCATTATTGATGGCTGGCGTGGTTTCTATGCTGGGTGACCAGTGGCTACCGAAATCGGCGGCCCAGGGTGTTCTGGTGGCGAGCCTGATAGTTGCCTGGTACCTGATCGAATCCCGTCACCGCAAAGCCATCGAACGCACCCTGGCCGAGCACCCGAAAGCATTTTCCGATCCATTGGTCGCGCTCACCTTCAGCGACAACCACGGCCCCCAGGGTCGACTGGACATGGCCATGCTGAGCGAGGAAGCACGTTTGCAAACAGCCTTGACCCGACTGGTCGATGCCGGGATCAATGTAAAAGCCAAAGCCGCCCAGTCCTCCGAACTCTCGGGTGCGCAAGCGCAGTCGCTGGACCGCCAGCGCAGTGAAACGGATCAGTCCGCCGCGGCCATTTCGCAGATGGCGGCAACGAACCAGGAAGTCACGCAAAACGTCATGAACACGGCGAATGCCGCGTCCGAAGCCGACCAGTTGACTCGGGAAGGCAGTGAGCTTGCCGGGCAAAGCCTGAGCGCTATGCAGGCCATGAACGACGCCGTCAACGAAATCGGCCAGGCAGTCAACGCATTGGCGATCGAGACGCAAGCCATCGGCAGTGTCGTGGATGTCATCACGTCCATCGCCGAACAGACCAACCTGCTGGCGCTCAATGCGGCGATCGAGGCGGCCCGGGCAGGTGAACAAGGGCGAGGCTTTGCCGTGGTGGCCGATGAGGTGCGCTCCCTGGCACAACGCACCCGCACCTCGACTGAACAGATTCACGGCATCATCGCGTCACTGAACATCGGCGCCGATCGCGCCGTATCAACTGCCAGCCGGGGTGAGCAGATTTCCCGCGACAGCATGCAGCGTGTCGAAGCGGTGCAGTCGGCGCTGGTCGGCATCAGTGAAGCCGTCAGCCGAATCACCGGCATGAGCCAACAGATGGCGTCGGCCTCGGAAGAACAAAGCCACGTGACGGAAGACATCAATCAACAGATCACGCGGATCGCTCAACTGTGTGATCACAGCGCCGGACAGGCCAAACAAGGCGCTGCGATCAGCCAGGATCTGGAGGAAATGGCGGAGTATCTGCACGGATTGGCAGAGCGATTTAACCGATAAAGATTACGGTTTAATTCTCCAAAAACACAAAGAACCCGTGGGAGCGAGCCTGCTCGCGAAGGCGGTAGCCCATTCAACATTGATGTTGGCTGACACACCGCTTTCGCGAGCAGGCTCGCTCCCACAGGATTTCATTTGCCTGAGGTAGTGCGTCAGCAAGTCCACCCCCGCGACTAATCCACAATGAACAACTTCGCCCCGGTGGTGGTGAATGACCGATGTCCCTCAGCATTATTACCCACCTGATAACTCATGCCCGGCGTCAATGTGAACTGACGACCATCCTCCAGTTCTGTATGCAACTGCCCCTCCAGGCACAACAGGATGTGCCCCCTCCAGCACCAGTGATCGGCCAAATAACCAGGGCTGTACTCGACCATCCGCACACGCGCTGAACCAAACTGGCAGGTCCGCCAATAGGCTGTGCCCGTCTGACCGGCATGTGCCACCGGCTCTATCGTTGACCAATCGGTGGTACCGAACGGGATTGCAGTGAGATCCATTGTTGCCTCAGCGAAATACCATAAATGCAGACCGTAACAATCTGGCAGTCGTGCCGATAGACACAGACGGTCCGCATTTATGGGATACAGGCGCTGCGAACCCGCAATGGCTGCCGAGCCCTTTCACCGTTGTTTCTGGCCGACGGTACTAGCGATGGTTGCGATAGCGTTCGGTCAAGGACTGCACGCGGGTGACGTAGGATTGCGTCTCGGCATAGGGAGGCACCCCGTTGTACTCGACCACGGACGCTTCGCCAGCGTTGTAACCTGCCAACGCCAGCATCTGGTTGCCGTTGAAGCGCTTGAGCAGCCAGGCCAGGTAGCGCACGCCGCCACGAATGTTCTGTCGCGCGTCGAACGGATTGTTTACAGCGAAGCGCTCGGCGGTGGCGGGCATCAACTGCATCAGCCCCTGGGCGCCGGCCTCGGAAATGGCGTTGGGGCGAAACGCCGATTCGGCATGTATCACTGCGCGGACCAGTGCCCTGTCGACACCATAAAGACCCGAAGCGGCTTCGATCTCCCGCCGATAGGAATCAGTGTCCAGGCGCAGTGAGGCGACCTTGAAATCCTTCGGTGCCATGCACAGGTAGCAGCCCTTGATGACATAGAGCTCAAGGACATCGACCCGTGCGGAGGTCCCGACAGGGCGTCGGCTCACATATTGACGAATACCCTTGTGCATGAAGGTGAACACCCGAACCCGCACTGCGCCTGAATCGTCGTCCTGCGCAAGCTGTGGCAGGGCACTTGCCTTGGCGCTGACACCGGCGCCGGCCTTGTCATTCTGGCGAGTGCAGCGGGCGTTGGTGATGGCTTGGCTGGTGTAGCTGATGGCGCCGTCCTCGGCTTGGCACTTGAACATGGCGCTGGCGCACAGTGGAGCGGCCAGCAAGGCCAGCTCGATGTAGCCAAGAAGGCTCTTGCGAGCCCATCGCCATGCTCTGGAACTCATCACATCGCTCCGTGCCGGGGCACAGCCTTTGGAGGCCTGGTCTGATGATCGGGTCTTTGTTCTGATAGTTATACCCCTTGTCACCGGCCTTGGAGTTTTGCGTTGACGTACGGGCTGCCCCCCCTATCCAGTCGTCTGATTCTCGGATGAGTTCGACCCTCCATGCACGGCGCTAGTCTGCGCCGTCATCCACTTGAGTTGGCGTCACCGCCGAACCTGCCAATAGCCCGCCGTCAATATTGAACTCACTGCCAGTGATGTACGTCGCTTCATCCGAGGCGAGCAACAACGCCATGGCTGCCACCTCTTCGGGCATGCCAAACCGTCTAAGCGGAGTATCCCGGACCAGTGCGGCCATTCGTCCTTCACGACCTTCGTTGGTGCCTAACATCGGCTCCCACATTGGCGTGAGGATGGCTGCCGGATGAATCGAGTTGCACCGAACTGTGAGGCCTTGCTCGGCGCAGTAGAGCGCCACCGTTTTTGTATGATTGCGAACCGCGCCCTTGGACGATGCGTACGCTGCAGCGCCCGGAATGCCGACCAGGCCTGAGCGAGAGGAGATATTGATAATGGAGCCTGATCCTGTATTTCGCATTGAACGGATGGCGTACTTGCAACCGAGGAATACACCGTCGAGATTGGTCTGATGCACGGCGTGCCAGTCTTCCAGTCGCGCATGTTCCGGGTCGTGCCGCACGGCACCTTTTTCAAGCCCGGTAATCCCGGCGTTGTTCACCAGGACGTCCAGCCTGCCGCGCTCCTTCAAAATGTGCGCGGTCACTCGCTGCCAATCATCTTCCCGCCGCACATCAAGACGCAGATAACTGGCACGATCACCGAGAGTGTCTGCAAGCGTTCTGCCGAGTTCGTCGTTTATATCCGTGACGTAAACAAAGCAGCCCTCCTGCACGAAGAGTTGTGCAATCGCGGCGCCGATTCCTTGGGCTGCCCCTGTGATGATCGCTGTCTTTGAGGTGAGTTTATTGTCCATAAATGATCCTGAGGCTCCCTTGGTTTGATGCATGCAAAGCGTTAACGAACCCGAACGACCGATCGAGCCCACACCCGACAGCAGACACTAGCATCCCTAACGTAAAGCACATGTTCTATCCTCTCATCCAATCCACAGCTCCGGACATCAACATGCCCGCCCCCGAATCCACCCTCCTCCAAAGCTGGCACCACAACGCCCGATCCTGGATCGAGGCCATACGGACCGGCGCCATCGAAAGCCGCCAGCAGGTTACCGACCAGGCCATTCTGTTGGCGGTGATGGGCCGTCAGCCTGAGCGCGTGCTCGACCTGGGTTGTGGCGAGGGCTGGTTGTTGCGTGCGCTGGCGGACCGGGGCATCGAGGCGGTCGGCGTGGACGGTGATTCAACACTGGTCGAGGCGGCGCGGGCGGCGGGATCTTCGCCAGTCCATGTGGCGAGTTATGAAGAATTGGCGGAGGCGAAGGTCGACGTCGGCAGCGACTACGACCTGATCTGCGCCAACTTCGCACTGCTGCACCAGGACATCATCCCGCTGCTCGCGGCCATGAACGCCCTGCTCGTCCCTGGCGGCACGCTGGTGATCCAGACGCTGCATCCGTGGACCGCAGCGGCCGGCGATTATCAGGATGGTTGGCGGGAAGAGACCTTCGCCGGGTTCGAGGGGCAGTGGCAACCCATGCCCTGGTACTTTCGCACCTTGTCCAGTTGGCTCAACGCGCTGGACATGGCCGGTTTTCGGCTGGTTGCCTTGCAGGAGCCGCAGCACCCGCAAAGCCCGGTACCGCAGTCGTTGCTGTTGGTGGCCGAGCGGCCGAAGTGATAGCCGTCAATGAGCCGGGGCGCGTGAGCGCCGGATTCACGTTCGAGGCGATCGAGCACTTCAATCCTGCGCGATCACCCAATCCATCATCTTTTCCTTGAACGCCGTCACTGCCGATTTTTCCGCTTTACCGGCCTTGGACGTGTAGCGGTCCAAAACGAAATCGACCTGCATCTGCACCTCTCGCCACTTCAGCACGGCCGGCACTCTGCGCTTCAAATCAGCAAACTCATTGAGCAGCCGGGCGCTATTGATCTTCAGCTTGCCGTTTGCCAAGGCCAGGTAAAGACCGGAGAGGATCAACGCGGCCACATTCTGGAAATCCGGACTGCTTTCCACCCAGGGCTTGAGTTGCGCCTGGACTCGCAGGATGTCAGCTTCGACTGACGCTGGCGCAGCGATAAACAGATGTGCAGCGACGCGTTCCAGGGCCGGCTCATAGGCGCGGCTCGGGTCACTGACAGTGGCACGCTGCTCAGCCTCGGCAAAATATTCCTCCATCTTTTGCAAGGCCGTTTTCTCTGCCTGCGGGTCGTTGGACAGCACCTCGATCCAGGCCAGTCGCTTGTACGCCGTACCGCAAAGGCTGATACGCCCCAAGGTCGGTTGCAACTTGCACACGCGGGTCAGCAGATTGATCGCACCACCCGTCTGCTTGCGCGCCGAGTTCAGCGCCGAACTTAACTCCTGGGGGGATTTTTTCGCCGCGGCATTCACTTGCAACCAGGCTCGACGTGCCCGCAAATCGCCCAGCTGCTCGCTGGCCTTGAAGCTGGCACCGCCGTCGTTGGCACCGATGGCGCGCTCGAACCAGTCGATCGCCCGTTCGGTTTCCCCGGCTTCGGCCCAGGCCTGAGCGAACGCCTCACACACTGCGCCCATCTCGTTCCATAGGTGGCCGAAACGGCTTTCCAGGATTTCGATCATGTTGATGACCTGCACCTTGGGTACCTTCTTGTAGCGGCTGTCATCGATGGCGATTTCCAATGCCAGTACCAAGGCCTGTGGTGAGGCGATGCTGTCGAAGCCTTGGTCGGGTGCAGCAGCAGGTTGATTGGCATCTTCCTGTACGCGTGCGAACACCCAGTCCGGGTCGCCGTAACACTGGAAAGCTGCCCAGGTATTACTTTCCGGGGCCGCCCGCCAAGCCTCCTTGCGCGCCGATGCCACGGCATCGATGAATCTGATGCCGTTGAGCAACTGGCTATAAAACTGGGTTGCAAACAGACTGGCCGCCCGGTCATCCACCGCCCAGCCCGCGACGACAACGCAACGCACGCCCATCGCGATCAGCTCCTCGGCCACCGTAGCGGCGAAACGAGTACGGTCGTAACTCAGGTGCGCCGTCTTCAACAACTGGGTCGGGTCGATCGCCCCCAAATAACAGCAGTTGATGAATACCAGCTCGGGCACCACGCGCATGCTTTTCATCTCTCGCGGGCCGAGGAAAATGTTGTTGGACAATACGATCCCCCGCGGATCCAGCATCTTGGGCTGGGTTTCCCCTGCCTGGGCCGGCGCATCAATGTCCGACAAGGGCAACGCCTGGAACTTGGGCGGCTCACCGTGGCCCGCGATATGCACGATTCGCCAGTCGTGAGCCAGCAAGGCACTGGTCACTGCCAAGGCATCGACTGTGACGCTGGGTTCGGTGTCCTCGGCGATCAACGAATGCACTTTGCCAGTCGGCAGGGAGTTTTCCATCAGGGCCGTGATGGCGTGGGCTTCGGCACGCGCACCAGGCAGTCTCGGATAGCGCGTGATATCGGTGACCGGCTCGCCAATGATCAAAACGTAGGCGTCGGTTGTGGCGTCCAGCACCTGTTCACGATAGCTCTCGGTCCGTAGCTTGCGCAGCAGTTTGCTGCGGATCGCCCAGGGGACCTGTTCTTCTGAGGTGGATCGATCCGGATCACGCTCGGTATTGAGCAACTCCCAGGGGATGGCCGCCGTGGAACTGTCCAACTCGATTTGCATTTCCGTGGTGCCACCGAGGTAAGCGTCCATCTCCAGTGGCACCAGCAATTTGAACAGGGTCTGACCGATAGCGCCGCCGGCGGAGGGCTGGTTGGACGAGGCGCCGACCAACTCATGCAGCAACGCCACTTGCATCGACTGCGCCCGCACTTCGGCGCGGGCGCGCCGAGTGTCCAGGGTATAGGCAATCATCGGCAGCTGATTTTCATCGTACTGCGTGACGGCGGAAATGAAGTCGTAGCGAGTGCTTCGGTAGCCGCCCTCCAGCGGCCGACGCAGCCATCCGGTGCCGGACTTGATGGTCGGCGTCACCAGGAAATCTTTTGGCCGTGACACACCCAGCACCTGCACGGCGCGCCAGGCGTCGGTGGCGCGATCCAGGTAAAGTTCGGTCAGGTGCAGGTGACTGACAGTCGGCCAGCCCTTCTGCTTGAGCCGGTTATTAGCGTCGCGTACCCCTTGGGCAATTAACCCCGCTGACTGCCCCGGGGACATACCGGCCCCGCCGCTGCCAATCAACGCAGCGGCGATTTCGAACTGCACCGGTGCACCGCGGTGCTGTTCGGCCAGGCGCTGGGCCCAGGCCAGAACACCCTGGCGAACCGTCTCCAGCAGGTTGTTGGAACTCAATTTGCCCTCTTGTCCCAGGCCCACCACGACAACCGCTTCCGGACGCGGCAGTTGCAGTGGATTTTCGCCATTCGCGGCGATATTCATGAACACCTGATTGCTGCAAGGAGCCGAGGGGTAGAGGCTCATTTTCAAGGCATCGCCAAGCAAGCCGCCAACCATTTCATCGACTACCCGTTCGCTGCCAGTAAGGCCGGCGCTGGCGTAGTGACCGACGATCAGCGGATCGCGGGTGAACTTCAGGTTGCAGTTGATCACGGTCACGGGCAGCGGCGGCAGTTCTTCGCGCGCAGTCGGGGTGATCGTCGGGCTGTACAATGTGAAGACATCCTCGACGCTGACCGGCAGAGTGATCCGGTCACCGCGCACCGGCCTGCTCGTCACGTAGGGCAACGACCGCTGAGGGACGCCACCTCGGCTGACTGCCTGATCCAACACCGTGAGTTCGGTGGTACGACCGGTTTGCAGCAAGGAAAGAAATGCCGGAAATGCCGCACTCTGCTTTGGCAAGTCACCGTGAGCACAGGCCAATCGATAGGCTTGCACCCCAGGTAACAGAGCGCTGTGCAACGTTACCCTGCCATCGCCGCCGTCCTCCGCATCTTGATAACCGAAACCCTTTTCGGCACTGACGGTATACCCATCGGGGGTAAATTTCGCTTCGCCCACAACCATAGACAGCTTGTCCTTCCAGGCGCTTAGATCCTGATCATCCAATGCCTTGCGCAACGCTGCCGCGACCTTCAGAACATCACTGCTTGGCACGCCCCAGTCGTAATAATCCTGCTGGATGCGCAGCTTGTGCCAAAAGCTGTGCGCCTTCAGCCACTGCTGGTCCTTGCTGGACAGATCGGCCCAGACCCCGGCATCGGTCAGGTTGAGCACCGGGTCGAGCAGATTGGCCTGCAATTGAATAAATCCGGGAAAGGTTGCCATGAGTGCCCGGGACTTCTGCGGTGTAAACGGCGCCCCGGCGAACGCCAGGCTGTTGCCGAAGGTATCGTCCCCCGACAGCACCTGCATCGGTGCCCAGGAACCACCATTGGGTGTGCCAAGCATCAACAGCCGAGCTTGTGGATCGGCCATCATTCGCGCCCAGACTTGCGGGCACTTGAGCAACATCGTCCGTGCCAGCAAGCCGCCCATCGAGTGCGCCAGCATCCTTACCGGTTGCCGCGTAGCGGACCTGGCGTCGAGCGCGTTTTCCACGGCATCCCCGAGTCGTTTGGCCTCCCGTTCCATCGGCACGCGCCAATCGTAAGCAAACACAATCACCTGGTGTGTTGCCTCAAGGAATTTAATCAAGTCCTCGTAGACCATGCCCACTGCGCCATCGGGTTCTACATCGTCCTCCATGCCTTGCTTGTAGCTCAGTTCATCGAGGCCATTGATTAACCAGGGCCCCAGCCAGATACGTCGGTCGCCTGCTTTGAGATTACTGCCCAGAATGCCCGGTAACACGAATACCGCCGGCTTCTGCGCCGCAGGTATGTCGCTGCCTCCACCGCGCCGTCCACTGGCATCCCGGCCTTGCCAGGACAGCGGTCCGATGGGCGTGAAATCCCTTGGTTCGTCCAGCGTCAGGCCCTCGACAATGGCTGACGCGGTGCGCTCGTTGCTGAAATAGGAGAAGTGCGAAACGGTGCCGCCCTGGTTGAGCAGGAAACTCGCCGACCTGGCCCTCGGCGCACCGCCGTACATCGAGCTGGTTTGCACCACCAGGTCGTTATCGGTCCAGAAAAAAGTGTCAGAGAGTAAGGTCTTGAGCCAACTGACTACCGAGTCCCCTTCCATGTCACCGGCAATGACTCGCAACTCACTGTCGACCGGCGCACGAATCAGGTGCAGCCACTGAACCAGCGGGCTGTCGGGCATCTGTGCGGCCAACCCGGGCATGAGCAATGGATCGGAGCGACGGCGGGCCACTTCAGCCAATAAATCGATGAGTTCGGGCACCACAGGCACGCCGCTCAGTTCCATGCTCCATTTGAGCACCGAAAGGTAGGCATCCAACCTGTTCGACGCCAGCAGCGTACCGCGTGCAGGGCAGGCTACCCGCACGAAACGCGAGACTTTGATCCGTTTGTCGCTGACCAGACTGATCAACAGTTGCAGGTCTTCGCGTTGAGCCTTGTACTCATCGCCCTTGGCCAGGTCCTCGAAGCTTTGCAGTAGATCCGCACCGCCACTGCAGACTTTGGCCAGTACCTCGCCGATCAACCCTCCCCGCGAGTGCGAAAGCAAATGCAGGACCGCGCCTTTGGGCAACGCGTTGGCCAATTCCATCGCGTTCTGAATGGGACTGGCGGTCAAGGTTGGATGGTCCAGTGCATAGACGCCGCTGTAGGCGCCGAAGATTCGCACGACCTTCGACGGATGGCCGGTCCAGAGTTTTCCGAAGGTGCCCTGTGTATTGGAGAAGGTGCCATGCAACAGTACCAACAGCGGTTTATCGTCGATGACGATCCCGGTGGCCGGCGCGCTGCCCTTGAGTGAGTCAAGCACCTTGGCATTGAGCCGGTAGAGACCTGGGTCAACCTGCTTGTCGACCCTGTCCGCTGCCAGCGTGGCGGCAGCATTCGCGACGGAGTCCTTGCCAACACCGGTGATGATCTGAATCAGCTTCACCAGCACTTTGCCCAGCGGCCCCCGCGAGGGGCCGCGGGTCTGCCCCTGGATTTCGTCCTGGCCATCCCATGCCAGTTGCACGGGTATGCGCACACTATCAGTGCCCTGAGCGCCGCGAGATGCTGAGCTCTGCTGTGAAAGAAACAATTCGCGCGCGGTCTCCGGATTCAATATCAGCACGGGGCCGTTGGCGATATGCACAGCCATTACGTCTTTTTCCGGATCGACGTTGAGGGATACTTCGCTACCGGTACCACGACGCACCGCAACCTGAACTGAATACCTCACCGTACCCTCGGTTAATCCGGCAGGCAGTTGCAACATTGCACCGCTGTTGGAGGCATTATTCCCATGGCCCGAAACAACAAACGTAATGCTCATTTTTTATATCCCTGGCGCGAGCTATTCGTAATAGTGTTCATCCACAATAGGCGAGCACGCAGGCACATTTATACTTTTTCGCTAAATACGTTAGAGCCGAAAGTTTGAATCCGATGAAAAACACGTTTATGTGTAAACGTCCTGACACACATAAAGCCGATAACAAACAAAACAGATAACCCGACTGGAACTTGATGAAGTACACGCTATGCTAGCCAAGCCGACCGAGGGCTAAATAGCTACTTCTCTTCAGTTCCATCTCTATTCCAGGAACTCGCTATCCTCCGGGTTGGACTCATACCATTCAAAACCATGAAGTGAAGCAGGTATAGACCATGGCCAAACTCAGCCTTACCCCTGCGCTAAAAATGGAATATGAGCAGCTGTTTAATAGCTGCCTGATAAACCCGACACGTTTTAATGACGTCAATGCACTGGTAAACAGTCTTTACGAACACCGCGAACAGTATCAGGGTGTGGCCGAAAGCATGGACATTCCGTGGGGTTTTATCGCAGTCGTACACAACATGGAGTCCAGCCAAAACTTCCAAAAGCACTTGCATAATGGCGACCCGTTGAAAGCACGCACGGTCCACGTGCCCGCAGGCAGGCCTCTTGGTCCACCGCCTTTCACGTGGGAAACCAGTGCCGTTGATGCCTTGACGCTACGCAAGCAGAACGCGAGGACCGACTGGACGCTGCCCGGTACGCTCTATCAACTGGAGTTGTATAACGGCATCGGTTATCGGCTGTATCACCCCCATGTGCTGACGCCCTACCTGTGGAGCTTCAGCAACCACTACCAAGGCGGCAAGTATGTGGGTGACGGTACTTGGTCGGAGACCGCAAAGTCGGCGCAATGCGGTGCAGCGGTGTTGCTACGGCGCATGGCTGAGAATGGCTATATCGATTTCCCGGATCAGCCCTCTCCTGCTCCGCAGGACGGCCCAATCATCGTTGAATATTCGGCCACCAGGCCGGGCAACCCTGAGGCCGAGGCCAAGGCAGAAAACCTGCAGCGCTGGCTCAACACGTTCCCGGGAATATTTGTCAAGGTAGACGGTGCGCCGGGAGACAGGACATCTGCAGCGTATTTCAAGGTAACGGGGCATTATTTGCCAGGAGATCCGCGGGGGTGAGGGATTGATCATGAACAGTGGAAACTGGGAAAAAGATTTTTATGTTGACTATCACAACCTCAACCTGGAACAACTGGGCCCGATGTGCATGTCCCAAAAACCGTAGACAAAAAATTTCAAAACCGCCTCAACAAACATAAAAACAATATCAACAAGCTATTTGTTAACTTTTTGGCGCAAGAAAAATTAACTATCAAAATGGACTCACCATGGCATGCATGGGTCGCCCTTCATCAATGGCAACAGCTAGGCATTGAAATCACCAAGCATCGTCACGACCCACCATTATTCCCTCCCACACCCGTATTTCGAGGCCAGGCAAATTCATCCTATGATGTAACCCCCTCATTACACAGAGCCCTTGGTTTGAAAAACTCAACGAGGAAATCAACAACCTGATAAAAAACAAGGAACTCACTCAGGAAACCTCCACGGAAATACTGAAAAACCTCCGCACACAAACATTTGAAAAAATACTCTATCCCCAGTTCGCAACCGAAATACCGGGGCTGCATGGGGTGCAGTGGGTAATAGAATTCGCCGAACACCTGTATTGGTTCGCCATGAGAATCTACAAAGACAACACGGGAGAGGAGCATGACAGCATCCTCTTGCACATAGCTCTCAACATCGCAAGACATAACAAAGAAGTCATAAAAAAATTAATCTACTTTTACAGACATGAAGAGAAAACAGAACAAATAGAAATGTGGGAAAAGATGCTTGAATTAGCGCATGACCTTCCGGACGACGGTTGATTCCACAATCGATAGTTGCCTCAACAGGTTGCGCAATAAAAGCCGGAATGCGTCACTGCGGCTGAAAAGTTTGCAAGTAAGCCAGCAAATTTTCGATCTTCTCCGGATCACTGAGCCCCCAGAAAATCATGCGAGTGCCGGGGACCACTTTTTTCGGCGCTTCGAGGTATGCGGTCAGTGTTTCACGGGTCCAGACGATGCCGGCGGATTTCATCGCGTCGGAATACTGGTAATCCGTGGTGCTACCGGAGTGCCGGCCAAAAATGCCGTTGAGCTGCGGACCAAATGAACCTCGCGCCGACTCCCCGACCTGATGACAGCCCCCGCAAATTCGTTTGAACAGTGTCGCACCCGCTTCAGCATCGCCGGCCGCGTGTGCCTGGACACTGGGCAGCCCTGCAGTGAGCAGCAAGGTAAAAGTGAGTACGGCGGCTTTCTTCATCTTCTGTTCCTAATCTTTTATGGCCCGGCGCGAGAGAATCAATGCGCACCCGGTTGAAATTTCTTCCGGTAGGCCGCCGGCAGCAAACCGACTCGCTGGCGGAAAAGTCTACGGAAAGAATTGCCATCTTCGTAGCCCACGGCGTACGTGATGCTGTCCTGGGTCATTCGGGTGGTCTCCAGCAACTGTTTTGCCTTCTCCAGCCTCAGCGTTTGCAGGTAAGTGATGGGCGTGTACCCCGTGGCGTCCTTGAAACGCCGCTTGAAGTTTCTGACGCCAAACCCGAACTGCCGGGCGACTTCATCAATCAGCAGTGGCTGGTCGAAGTGTTGTTCCAGCCAGTTTTGAACCTGCAGGATGTCGACGTCGCCGTGGTTCTTCGGCAATGACCACATCACATACACCGACTGCTCACTGCGCACACTGTCGACCAGCAAGTACTTGCCGCATTTCTGCGCCAGTTCCAGTGAAGCGAACCGGCGCACCAGGTGCAGCAACAAATCCATGGCGGCACTCGCTCCGCCGCTGGTGACCACGCGATTGTCCTCACAGATAATCTGCGTGTCCTCCAGGCAGACGTCGGCATAGCGACGCCGAAACAAGTCCGCAAAGGCCCAGTGTGTGGTTGCCCGAATGCCGTGGAGCATGCCCGCTTCGGCCAGCATGAACGCTGCCGTACACATCGACGCGACCACCGCGCCCCGGGCGTGTTGTTGACGCAGCCATGGACCATAGGCACCAAAGGCCGGCAAGGCGTCCTTCAGGGTGAAGAGGAAACCGGGGATCAGCACCAGATCGGTTCGCGCAATCTGGTCGATGGACCGGTCCACGCGCAGCGATTGTCCTCCCCACGCGCCAACCTCTTCACCGTCCAGCGAGGCAATGACCACTTGAAACGGCGCCTCGGCAGTGTCCGCAAACAGGTTGGCGGCGCTGAGCACTTCCAGCGCCATCGTAGCGCTGGCGGCAGAGCATTGATTGGCCAGTAAAAGCGTGACGTGCATAAATGATCCGAATGCGCATATCGCATGAAAAAAGTCATTTGTGCACCTACCTTACTCGATCTCTGCTGCCTACAGTGCACCGGTCACTCAATCATCGGCGTACTTATGAATCTCTGGTTTCGATTGTTCCTCATGTTGTTTCGTCGTCCGTGGCGCAAGCCGGTCGGCGCGATGACCACCACCGTTGTGCAGATGCGCGTCTGGCCGCTCGATCTCGACCTCAACCGTCATGTCACCAATGGACGCTATTTCACCCTGGCCGATATCGGGCGCATGGATTATGTGCTGCGCAGCGGGGCATTTCGTGTGGCGTTGCGTCACAAGGCGGTGCCGATCGTTGGCGACACCTGGGGCAAATTCCGTCGTGAGTTGCGGCTGTTCGAAGCGTTCCAGATCCACACGCGGATGCTGGGCTGGGACGATAAGTGGAGCTTTATGGAGCACCGCTTCGTGAGCAAAGGACAGGTGGTCGGCGTGGTGGTGATGCGCGGTCTGTTTCGCGCGGGCAAAAGCACGGTTGCACCGGGTGAATTTGCCCGGGAGCTAGGATTGGCGGAGCAGTCGCCACCGATGCCGGCATGGCTGACAGACTGGTCACAAAGCTGCAACGACATGAGCGCTCAGCTCCGGGAGGAAGAGGGTCAATCGACGCGGCACCCGCACACCGTCGCCTAGGAAACTGCGGGGTATCCGCTGACAGCCTCCGGCGCAGTCTTTATCCTGTGCCGAACACATCAGCGCCTGCCCCATAGCTCACTGGAGACACCTGTGCCCCCTCTCACCGCCCGCGAGGTTTACCAGACATTGCGCGATGCCGCCTTGGGCATCCACCCTTTGCGGCGCCTCGATGAACCTTCCGGGCCCGGCCAGGTGCAGATCGACATCGAAGGCTGGCGCCTGACCCTCGACGTCGACGGCGTCCATTTGCGTCGGTGCCAACGTTGCCACAGCCCCGATGGCCGCGAGGGTGATCTCGACAGCTGGCAACGTTTCGGCACCGACCCGGTCAGTTTTCTCAGCGCGTGGGAACTGGCTCAGGTCGAGCGGCTACTGACCGGGAGCTGACGCAGCCTCAACCCATAGCCTTCTCAAACCGCTTCAACGAAAACGCCGATAAATCCAGATCACTGTGGCCCCGAATGCACCACTGCGCAAACGCCTCTCCCAATGCCGCGGAGTGCTTGAAGCCATGCCCCGAGCAGGCAGAAACCACCAGCGTGTTTTTCAGTGTCGGATGTTCATCGATGATGAAATGGCTGTCCGGGGTGACGGTATAGGTACATACCGCCGACTTGACGAGCCGCGAGCTGACACCCGCAATCTTGCCGCGCACGTGGGTGTCGAACATGGCTCGCGCGTCGGCGTCGCTGACGGTTCTGTCCAGCGTATCGGGTGAGGACTCTTCGCGATATTGCTCCGTGGCAACCTTCAGACTGCCCTCGCCGGGTAACGGTGGAAAGCCGTAGTTCGAGGCTTCATCGCCGGCACCGTGATAACAGATAAAGGTCGGTGACACCGGTGCAAACCGGGCGCCCTCCTCCAACTCAAACCAGAACAGCTTCTGGCGACACACCCTCAGCAACCGGTCGAACGGCTTGCCGAGCAAACCTGCCGACCACATGCCCGCGCTGATCACCACTTTGTCGGCGAGGATCGTACGCTGGTCGGTGATGACGGTGACGCCGCGCTCATCCGAGGTGATCTGCAGAACGGTTTCACCCTTGAACAGCGTCGCGCCACGTTCCTCGGCAAGCTTGAGTTGCACCGCGATACAACGCTCAGGCCGGACAAACCCGCCGCTCGGTTCGAAGTAGCCGACAGCCGTGTCCAGCACAGGAGAAAACTGCGGGAAGCGTTGGCGAATCTGCTCGGCCGACAACACTTCATGCTCGATGCCATGGGTTTTCGCCAGACGAAGGGTGCGGTGGGTGAAGTCGTGTTGATCGTCTGCGTCATAGTCGGGGCTGGAGGTCATGACCAGTACGCCACACTGTTCGAACAACGACTCGCCGGACAGCGCTTCGAGTTCCCGCCAGATCCGGTGAGAATTGCGCACGATGGGCAAATACTCGGCGCCCTCGCCAACCGAAAGGCGGGTGATCCGCGTATCGCCATGGCTCGAACCCTGGGTGTGAGGCGGATGGTGGCGGTCGACGCCAGTCACCTTGATCCCGGCTTTTGCCAACTGGTACAGCGTGGCAGCCCCCATCGCGCCCAAGCCAAGTACCGCCACTTCACACCGATGTTCCATCCATGCCCCCTGGTCCGTTAACGGCTTGTCGAAAAACCGTCAGCATAGGCCATGGGACCAAAGTTGCGTTCAACCTGTTATTCAGTCGCGCATCTGCTGCCAAACGCCACCCACGAAAAAGCCCGGATAAACCGTGATGCTGTTCACGCACCGAATCTGTGGCGAGGGAGCTTGCTCCCTCGCCACACGTTTGCGTTTGTCTCAAGATTTTCTTGAGTGAACAAAATTGCGGCCAAACCGGGCTTTTTCACGTCAATGCCTCCCCGCCAATCGGCAGGGTTCTGCGCTTACTGAACGTTTTTCAGCTTGACCACATCACCGGAGATCTTGGTGGTGTAACCGGTCAGGACCCAGGCCCAGAACCAGTTTTCCTGCACTTGAGTGTTGATCATCGCGTCGCCGCCCTTGGCTTTGATCGCTGCGTCTTGCGCGCGAACAAAACGGCTGTTCTGCTGGATCGGGATGACGCCGAACAGCAACAGGCCGGTGGCAGTTGCTTCACTGTGGCCGATGACAGTGTATTGGCTGGCTTCATAGTGCTGGGTTTTCATCGGGGCACCGGTGCAACCCGCCAAAACCAGACCGAACAGAGCAACGGCAACAACTTTACTGAGGTACTTCACTGAAAAACTCCATGAGAATGTGCCCGGGATCCGTCTCTCGGGCGGCGCACACTCTAATGGAGATGATGGCCAATTGGTACCACCTACAAAAAACTTGCGCCGGTGTTATCCCGATTTAGTTTCACTTGCCCGAGACGGCGTTTCCTCTGCCACCGGCTTAATGCCAAAATGCAACGCTCAGGTCACCCGTCCAGCCCCTGCCCCGCGTCATGCAGTGCAATGAGAATCGAATATGAACACCCGTTTTCAGATAAGTGATGCCCCTGAATTCCACGTCTCCCATCAGCCGCCGGCGGTCACAGCATGATTGAAGTCACTGAGGTTTCCATTGCGCAACTGCGTGCTGCGCTTGAATCCGGCCAGACCACGGCAGTCGAGTTGGTGCAGGCTTATCTCGCCCGGATCAATGCCTACGACGGCGCCGACACATCCACCGCTCTCAACGCGGTGGTGGTGCGCAACCCCGACGCGCTCCAGGAAGCGCAAGCGTCCGACGCCCGCCGGGCCAAAGGCGAGACACTGGGCCCGCTCGATGGCATCCCCTACACAGCCAAGGACAGTTATCTGGTGAAGGGGCTGACCGCCGCGTCCGGAAGTCCGGCCTTCGCCAACCTGATTGCCTATCGCGATGCGTTCACCATCGAACGCCTGCGCGGTGCCGGCGCCATCTGCCTGGGCAAGACCAACATGCCGCCCATGGCCAATGGCGGCATGCAGCGCGGGGTCTATGGCCGTGCCGAGAGCCCGTACAACGCGGACTACCTCACCGCGCCGTTCGCCTCGGGCTCGTCGAACGGTGCCGGCACTGCAACCGCCGCCAGCTTCGCAGCATTTGGCCTTGCGGAAGAGACCTGGTCGAGTGGACGCGGCCCGGCGTCGAACAATGGGTTGTGCGCCTATACGCCCTCGCGCGGGGTGATTTCGGTGCGCGGCAACTGGCCGCTGACGCCGACCATGGACGTCGTCGTGCCGTTTGCCCGGACCATGGCGGACCTGCTTGAAGTGCTCGACGTGGTCGTGGCAGAAGACCCGGACACCCGCGGCGATCTGTGGCGGATGCAACCCTGGGTGCCGATTCCGAGTGTCACTTCGGTGCGTCCTGCCTCCTACCATGAACTGGCCGCGCAACCCAAGGCACTGGCCGGCAAGCGTTTTGGCGTGCCGCGCATGTACATCAACAAAGATCTCGAAGCGGGCACCAGTAAGGCACCGGGTATCGGCGGGCCGACCGGGCAGCGCATCAACACCCGCGACTCGGTGATCGGTCTTTGGGAAGCAGCTCGCAAGGCCCTCGAAGCGGCCGGCGCCGAAGTCGTCGAAGTCGACTTCCCGCTGGTCTCCAATTGCGAAGGCGATCGTCCGGGTGCGCCGACCGTGTTCAATCGCGGCATCGTCTCCAAGGAGTTCCTGCACCATGAGTTGTGGGACCTGACGGCCTGGGCGTTCGATGATTTCCTTCAGGCCAATGGCGACCCGAAACTGAACCGCCTGGTCGACGTCGACGGACCGCTGATTTTCCCGCACGACCCCGGCACGCTGCCCAACCGTGAGGGCGACCTGGCGGCCGGCATGGACGAATATGTGCGGATGGCCGAGCGCGGGATTACGCCGTGGAACGAGATCACCACGGTGCCTGATGGCCTGCGCGGGCTGGAACACACGCGGCGTATCGATCTTGAGGAATGGATGGATCGCTTGGGGCTGGACGCGGTGCTGTTCCCGACGGTTGCTGACGTTGGCCCGGCGAATGCCGATGTCGATCCGGCATCTGCGGACATTGCCTGGAGCAATGGCATCTGGGTCGCCAACGGCAACCTCGCCATCCGCCACCTCGGCGTTCCGACGGTCACCGTGCCGATGGGCGTGATGCCGGACATCGGCATGCCCGTCGGGCTGACGTTCGCCGGTCGTGCTTATGACGATTCGTCGCTGCTGCGCCTGGCGTCGGCGTTTGAAGCCACCGGGTCGAAACGCATGATCCCGCCGCGCACCCCGCCGCTGCCAAACCAGCCGTAAACATTGAGCGGGATTGGAAAGCTACAGCCTTCAATCCCGCTCAATCATTCAGGCCTTCGCCGCCATCGCGGTGACTTCCACACGCATGCCTTCGACCGCCAAAGCGGCCACGCCCACAGCGGCGCGAACCGGCCAAGGCTTGGCGAAGAAACGCTTGTAGACTTCGTTGAACGCGGCGCGGTCGGCCATGTCGGTGAGGTAGATGGTCAGGTGCAACACCCGATCCATCGAACTGCCGGCACCTTCCAGTGCTGACTTGAGCGCTTGCAGCGTGCATTCGCTCTGCTCGACGATGCCGCCCAGTTCCAGACTGCCGTCAGCGCGGGTTGGGATCTGAGTGGAGACCAACAGCCCACCAAAACCGGCAACGTCGGAGGAGATGGAATCCTGGTCTGGATCAGGGATGAACGTGATGTCTTGGTTAGCCATGGGGTTCTCGCGCTTGAGGTGAAAAGGGGCTGTTGCGTATCAGGCGCGCAGTTTACATCCATCTCCATTACTCGGGGCGCAGCAACCCTGAAGGAACCACCGTTTCGATCAGCCCGGTCGTCACGTCGTACACCAACCCCGTCACCGTGAAACCACCCGGCAGGTTCGGATTGGCCTTCAGTGCTGCCACGTCGATGGCTACTGCCTTATAGGGATCATCAATTTCCAGCGCCGCCAACTCTTGTGGAGCGACGCCCATGTGTTTGGCCAGCAATTGCGGCGCATGGTGGTAGCAACCGCGAATGCCGCAATCGGTATGGTGCAGAACGATCAGGTTCCAGCCTTGCCCCACTGCCGCGCCGCCAACACGCGAAACGGTGCCAAGAATGGCCATCGTCTCAAACAGCGCCGGGTTCACGCGGCCACCGACGTTACGGATCACCGCGGCCTCACCGGGCTCAAGCTGGAGCACATCCATCGGGTCGACGCGGGGATCGACGCAACCGAGGATCAGCGTCTGTTGCGAAGGAATGATCTTCAAATCGGCAGCGAAACCGTCCGCGGCGAACGCCACATTGCGTTGGGTCAGGGTCTGTAGGAAGTCCATGGTCATCTCCATCAATCAGCTGTGGAATTAGCCGCGTTGCGGCAGCAGGTGTCTCACTATCCCGCCCGGCCAGATCCTCCGGTAGCCGTCGAATCAAGCTAAGATTTATCTCGAATCAGCATTAATGCCTTTGCTCGCCACAACAGGAACGCTGCCATGCCCTTGAAAGACATCCTCTCCCTGAGGCTGTACACCCGCGTCGCACGGCTCGGCAGCTTCTCGGCGGCCGCGCGTGAAAGCGGGCTGGCGCAGTCGCAGGTGTCGCGAATGATTGCCGAACTGGAGGCCAACCTGGGCGCACGGCTGCTGTCGCGTACCACTCGGGCGGTGGTGCCGACTGAAGCCGGACTGGAATTTCTGGCGCGCATGGAGCCGATCCTCGCCGCCGTCGACGATGCCGAGAACAGCGTGCGCGAGACCGGCGAGTTACGCGGGTTGCTGCGCATCGGGATGCCGTCGACGATGGGCATTCGCGTGGTCATTCCGAGGCTGGCGGCATTTACTGAACGCCATCCTTTGCTGCACCTGGAGTTCCTGCTGGAAGACCAATGGCAGGACATGGTCAAGGAAGCCGTCGACGTCGGCATCCGTGTCGGGCACCTGCCTGACCTCGCTGGAACCGCCAAATTGATTGGCACCATGCATCGGGTGATCGTCGCGTCCCCGGCCTACCTCGCGCGCCACGGAACCCCAACCCTGCCGAGCGACCTTGCCCATCACCGGATCGTCGGTGGTCCGGCCGGTGCGCAGGCCTCGTCCTGGCAGTTTGAACGTGACGGTAACGTTGCCTCCGTCGATCTCACGCCACAGTTTTCAACGAATGACACCGCAGGCGCCTTGGCTGCGGCCGCCGGCAGCCTCGGCATCGTGTCAACGACGTCCTGGGCCAGCGCCCTGGAACTGGCCAGCGGTGATCTGGTGCAATTGCTGCCGGAGTGGAAAATGGCAGACTTGCCCGTACACGCCTACTTTCCACTGGGACGCACGACGCGCATGGCGGCGCGTGCGTTCGCCGACTTTCTCGCCACCACGCTCGGCAGCGATGCCGCGTATTTGAATGCCTCGGGACCGGAGCTCAAATGACACCCCTGACCCCAATGAACAATCAAACGCCAGAGCCTCAATCGGTCTGTAGCCCCATCACCAGCAGTGCGATTTTCATGGTGGCAACCTTGGCGCCCGGTGATGACTCTGCCGATCAAGTGCGGGGCTGGTGCGCAGACATCGCGGCCCTGACACGCTCGGTGGGCAAACGGGTGCCTTCGGGCAATTTGTCGTGCATCTGTGGATTCAGCTCCAGCGCGTGGGACAGCCTGTTCGGCAACCCTCGCCCGGCCTCACTGCACGCCTTTCGCGAATTTGGTGCGCCGGGACGTCACGCGATGGCAACCCCCGGCGACCTGTTGTTGCACATTCGGGCTGAACGGATGGACCTCTGTTTCGAACTGGCGACGCAGCTGCGCGCCGCCCTCGCAGACGCCATCTCAGTGGTCGATGAAGTGCAGGGTTTTCGCTATTTCGATATGCGCAGCATCATTGGCTTTGTCGACGGCACCGAAAATCCGGTCGGCCGCAAGGCGCTCGACTTCACGCTGGTGGGCAATGAAGATCCGGCGTTCAGTGGCGGCAGCTATGTGCTGGTGCAGAAGTACCTGCACAACATGACCGCGTGGAACTCGCTGTCGGTCGAGGCACAGGAGCGCATTATCGGGCGAACCAAACTGTCCGACATCGAGCTCGATGACGCGGTCAAACCGACGTCTTCGCACAGTGCCTTGACGACGATTACCAAGGACGGTGAAGAAGTGAAGATCCTGCGCGACAACATGCCCTTTGGCCGACCCGGTGCGGGCGAGTTTGGCACGTACTTCATTGGCTACGCCCGTTCACCCGAGCCCCTTGAACAGATGCTGGAGAACATGTTTGTCGGCCGACCACCGGGCAATTATGACCGCTTGCTGGACTTCAGCACCGCGGTCACTGGCGGCTTGTTTTTCATCCCGTCGGCCGACTTGCTGGAACAACTGGCGGACCGCAAGCCTTAGGCCTCAGACGCAGCCGTCATCCATGACGGCTGCCCACTGTTAGTTCGGATCGAGCAACCCGCCGCTCCAGTTGCGCGAGACCCGGCTGCCGGTGAATTTCGCCACCACCATGCCTTGCGACACCAGCCGATCGCGATAGCGGGTGACCATGCGCCCCGCTTGTTCGGCCACCAAAACCACCTCGGACGATGGATCGCCCGGTCGCCGCAGTATCCGCGCAAAGCGCTGCCCTTCTTCGACGAAATCCCCCAGTTCTTTTTCAAAGATCAACACGCCGGGCTGCGGCGCCAGAATGGTTTCCATGTGGCCCATTTCCATGGCCTCGACGGGCCAGTCAGCGGGTGCCTGCGCCTCATCGATGACCCCGCAGCCGCATAGCCAAACGTACAACCCTTCGGCGTCCTGCTCGGCAAAGCGGTCGCTGACGTCACCCTGCCCGCGCAACTCCAGCGTCGCCGCCATGCGCTGCTCGGTGCCGCCGTCGCGCAGCCACGGCGCAATGATGGTCTCTTCGAAAGAGCCATCGCCGCCGTCATCCCAGATGATCGCCACGTCCATCTTCATCGCAGCGGCCAGTTCGCGGCCACGGGGCCAGAAACGGCGGTGAACGTAGAGGTAGGGCAATGCTTCGTCATCGGTGTGCAGGTCGAGCATCACGTCTGCCGGGGCCGCGAGCTCAACAAGTTTCTTTTGCCATTCCTGGACATTGGTCGAGGGTTGGGTCATGGCGGCCGATTGGTCGAACCCGCGGTTGAAGTTATGCCCGGTAGCGTCGTGATAACGACCGAGAAGGCGTCCCTGGCGAAACTGCCCGATGCCCAGCGGATTGGCTTGCGGCACCACTGTCACGCTGCCGTTGAGACGACCCTGGGCCCGGGCGATTTCAAGCTTGTGCATCAGCAGATGCAACACCAGCATCCCGGCGATCTCATCGGCATGTACTCCGGCCTGGAGGTGCACGGTCGGACCGCTGCCATTGCCGCCGTAGCGCCACGCGCTGACCTGCACCGCGTCACCGTTGTTGTTGCGCACACTGAACGAAACATCCTGCGCCATCTGCTTGTCCTCCTGCGTCACGAACGTTAAAAACCGACACATTGCCCAGGTCGAACTGGAGATTGAACGCACGTTCAACTAAGCTCGCCACCAGGCAACGCACCCAAGGATTCCTTTTGACAATCCCCTCCACAAAAAACCGCCGCGCCGAACCGGACGAGCGTCGCGAAATGCTGGTGGCCGCCACCCTGCGCTGCCTGGTGCGCGACGGTCACGCCGGGATTTCCGTGCGCCGCATCGCCACCGAGGCCGGCGTGTCCGTGGGGTTGCTCAATCACCATTTCGGCAGCATTGATGCGTTGATTGCCGACACCTACCAAAAGATCGCCAGCGAACTGACCACTGCCCTGCTCCAGGAAATCCAGCGGGCCGGCACACCCGCGCAGAAGATGGACGCGTTCCTCACCGGCTCGTTCTCGCCTCGAGTCATGGACCCGCAATTGCTCGGGGTCTGGGTGGTGTTCTGGAGCCTGATCCGGCACTCCGAACATGTCAGCCAGTCCCACGAAAAAAGCTACCGCGCTTACCTCGATCTGCTCCGCCAACTGCTGGACGACATGGCCGCCAGCGAAGGCTTCGTGATCCACGACACGCGCCTGGCCGCCATCGGTTTATCGGCGATGCTCGACGGACTCTGGATCGAGTGGTGCCTGAACCCCGAAACTTTTAGCCCCGCCAACGGCCTCCACATCTGTCGCTGCTGGATAAAGGGGCTGCGACACGGAGCATTCAGCACCGACGACGTCTTGTGAGGGATGACGGCCGAAGATCATCGCCAGGGTGCCGCTGACGGCGATCAGCCCGGCACCGACCATCAGCGACACGTCCATCAGCGTGCCCCAGATCAGGCTCGACAACAGGAACGCCCAGATCAGGCCGGTGTATTCGAACGGCGCAAGCAAGGTAGCGGTGGCCCGCTGAAAACTGGCGAACAGCAGAAACTGGCCAATGCCGCCAACCAGTCCGGCGCCGAGCATCCCTAGCCAGGCCGGGGTCGGGGCCGGGGTGTAGGTCCAGGGCAACGCCACCGCCATGCAAATGACGAACACCACGTTGGTGATCAACATCTGCTCCAGCACGGACGTCTGCTCATCCACCTGGCGCAACTGAATGTAGGTGAACGCCCAGCACATCGCCGCCAACAACGTCAGCACCACCGGCACCGGATCGACCAGGTTGCTCGGGCGGCAAGCGATGATCACGCCGACAAAACCGATGATCAGGCTGAACCACTGCCAGCCGCTCGCGCGCTCCTTGAGAATCACCGCCGCCAGCACCGTGACCATGATCGGTGCCGAGAAATACAGCGTGGTCATCTCCGCCAGGGTCAGGTCCCGGGCCGCCGTGTAATACAGCACCCAGGCAACAATCGACAACAATCCGCGCACCACCAGCAAGCGTCGGCTCGGCGAGTGCCAGGCGCGCTGGACCAGACGCAAGCGCCCCGCCAACAGACAGGCCAGCACCACCACAAGGGCGCGCCAGAACAGAATGCTGACCACCGAATAATCCGCCACCAGCCACTTGATGGCGGCGTCCTGCAGGGCCAGGAACGTATAACCCAAGGTGCACAGGCCAATGCCTTGCAACGACCGGTCGACAATCCGTGGCGTACTCATTACACCGACCTGCGCACGGGCGTGCCGCGCCGTTCGGCAAAGGCAAACAACGCTTCGATCATGAACGTCAGGCAAACATACACGCCGGCCACCAACAGCAACGGTTGATACACTTGCAGCGTTTGCGCCCGCACCACATTGGCGGCGCCCAACAGATCGACAATGGCAATGGTCGAGGCCAGTGCGGTGGACTTCAGCAGCATCACCGTCTCCCCGGCCAGCGTCGGCAACAGCAGACGCAACGCCCTGGGCAAACGCACCCGCAGCAACGACTGGCGCGGGGTCATGCCAAACGCCGACGCGGCTTCCATCTCACCTTTGGGCACCGCCAGCAGCCCGCCGCGAATCACTTCGCCGACATAGGCGCCCACCGACACCACCAAGGCAAACACGATGTACCAGTAACCGTCGCGCAGGTACGGCCAGAGGAAGCTGCCGCGAATCAACGGGAACTGCGCAAACAGGCTGCCGAGGCCGTAGTAGAAGATGTAGATTTGGATCAGCAACGGCGTACCGCGGGTCACGCTGGTGTAGAACAGGCTGACCTTGGCGATCACCCGGTTCTTCGAGATCCGCGCCAGCGCCACCAGCACCGCGAGCGCATAACCGAACACGCTGGAAATCAACAAAATGGTGATGGTCGTTTGCAGCCCCCGGCCCAACAGCGCCGCGTATTCAACTATCCACGCTGGAATCATTTCATTTACTCAGCCAAAGGCATCCAGCGACGGATCCGTCGCTCAAGCCGTCCAGACAGGTAGTTGGACACCAGTGTCACCGCGTAATAGAGCGCCGCGGCGGTGAGGTAGAACAACAGGTAGTGACGCGTCGAGCCCGCGCCTTGCTTGGCGGTGTACAGCAGCTCGTTGGTGCCGACCACGCTGATCAAGGCGCTGTCCTTGATCAGGTTGATCCACAGGTTGGCCATCCCGGCCATGGCGTAAGGCGCCATGATCGGCAGCGTGACCCGCCGGAACAGGCCGAAGCCGCTCAAGCCGAACGCCTTGGCCGCCTCGATCTGACCGAACGGAATGGCCTGGATCGCCGCCCGGAAAATCTCCGAGGCGTACGCGCCCTGCACCAGCCCCAGCACCACTATCGCCGCCAGCGGACCGCTGACATTCACGCTGTCGTAGCCCATTTGCGCCATCAGCGAATTGAGCAGCATCGAACCGACGTAGTACAGCAGCAGGATCAGCAACAACTCCGGCACTGCGCGGAATAATGTGGTGTAGCCGCGCATCAGTGCCGCGATCGGTTTGGGTGCGCCCAGCTTGAGGCAGGCCACCACCAGCCCGATCAGGAGCCCAAGCACAAACGCCCCGGCGGAAATCTGCAGGGTCATCCAGAGCCCTTTCAACAGCGCACTGCCCCATCCTTGTTCGCTGAAATTGATCAAATCGAACATTGCCGGCATTTCACTCTCCAGTTAAAGCACCACCGGACCTAGTGGGAGCGAGCCTGCTCGCGAAGGCGATGTGTCAGTCGACATCATTAGTGAATGTCATACCGCTTTCGCGAGCAGGCTCACTCCCACAGGGTTTTGCATCTGCCACAGGATCTTTATTCAGGTCAGAACGCCGGTTTCACGCTGGTGCCGAAGTAGTGTTGGGACAGGTCGTCATAGTCCTTGCTCGCCAGCAAAGTCTTGATGGCCGTGTCGAGTTTGGCTTTGAGTTCGGTGTCGTCCTTGCGCAGACCGGCGCCCACGCCTTTGCCGAAAATCGGGTCGTAAGGCACTGCGCCGAGGTAGGCCAGGTCCTTGGCATCCGGGGTCTGGACGAACGCCGCCATGGCCGTGCCGTCCGCCATCATCAGGTCGATGCGACCGGCAATCAGGTCGGCGTTGGCCGAGTCCTGGGTGTCGTAATACTTCACGTCGGCAATGTTTGAGTAGTACGTCTTCAGGTAGCTGGCGCTCACCGTGGAGTTCTGTACGCCAATGGTCTTGCCCTTGAGGTCATCCGGGTACTTCTTAACAGACGCGTCCTTGGGCCCGACAATCGCGATCACCGAGTCGTAGTAAGCCTTGCTGAAAGCGATCTGTTTTTCGCGCTCTTCGGTGACCGACATCGAGGAAAAAATCACGTCGATCTTCTTCGCCAGCAATGAAGGGATGATGCCGTCCCACGCCACTTCCTTGATCTCGCACTCGGCTTTCATCTCGCTGCACAGCTTGTGGATCAGGTCGACTTCGAAGCCTTTCCACTCACCGTTGGCCTGCTTCTCGGTGTACGGCGGATAGGGTTCGGCTGCGACCGCGAACCTGATCGGTTGGGCTTGCGCCGCGCTCATGCCAGCCAGCAACAAGCAGGCCGCGCCGGTAAACCAGTTTGCCAAACGTCGATTTCCCATGATTTTTCCCCGTCTTTTTATGATGTTTTTAGCGAGTCTGATGTGCGTTGACGAACTGTCGGCAACGTTCACTGCGTGGGTGTACGAACACTTCATCCGGCGAACCGGTTTCCTCGATCAGCCCTTGGTGCAAGTAGGCGACTTTGGACGAAACATCGCGGGCAAAGGCCATTTCATGGGTCACCAGGATCATGGTCCGGCCTTCTTCCGCGAGGGAGCGGATCACCCGCAGCACTTCGCCGACCAGTTCCGGGTCGAGTGCCGAGGTGGGTTCATCGAACAGCATGACCTTGGGCCGCATGGCCAGGGCCCGGGCGATGGCCACCCGTTGTTGCTGTCCCCCGGAGAGAAACGCCGGGTACTCGTTGCGCTTGGCCGCAAGCCCGACGCGCTCCAGCAAAGCTTCAGCCCGTTCAGTGGCTTCGGCTCGGCTTTCACGCAGGACCTGGGTCGGCGCTTCGATGAGGTTTTCCAGCACCGTGCGATGGGGCCAGAGGTTGAAATTCTGAAACACCATGCCCAGGCTCGAACGGATCCGCACCAGTTGCTTGGCGTCGGACACCAGCGGCGCGCCGGGACGGTCGTGGTTGAGCTTGATGCTTTCGCCGTCCACCAGAATGCGTCCCTGGTCCGGCACTTCGAGCATGTTGATGCAGCGCAGCAAGGTACTTTTGCCCGAGCCGCTGGCGCCGATCAGCGAGATCACATCGCCTTCGCGGGCCGTCAGCGAGACGCCCTTGAGCACTTCGATATTGCCGAAGCGTTTGTGCAGGCCATCGACTTCAATCATGGTCTTGGTGGTGACCGGAGCAACGGTGGCCTCGCAGGTAACACGGCTGGTCACGGGGCTGATTACGGGGCGAGGCGCTTCACCTTTCAGCACCAGGACAAAATCGCGAATCCGCTGACAGGCCTGGGCCAGTCGCTCTTCACCGAGGGTGAACGAGAGCCGCACAAAACCCTGCGCCGGCTCGCCAAACGCGGCTGCATCGAGGACCGACACGCGCGCCTCGCGCAACAGGCGCCAGGCGAACTCCAGCGAGGTCAGCCCGGTGTCACGCACATCCATCAATACGAACATGCCGGCATCAGGGTTGAGCACTGAAATGCCCGGGCAGTTCGACAGGCTCGTGACCACCAGATCACGCCGACGGCGATAGATGTCGCGCATGCCGTGAGTCACGTCTTCGTGGGCCTGCACCGCTTTGAGTGCAGCTTCCATGACAAACCCCGGCAAGCCATAGAGCATGCTCAGCACCAAGGTTTCCGCGTGGGCGATAAGGGCTGGCGCGGCGACGATCCAGCCGATCCGCCAGCCGGTCATGGCATGGGATTTCGACAGGCTGCCGACCACCACACAGCGCTCTGCCATGCCCGGCAACGCCGCGAGGCTGAGGTGTTCGCGTTCGAAGGCGAGGCTTTCGTAGACTTCGTCGACCACCACCCACAGGTCATGTTGGATGGAGAGGTCGGCGATGGCTTGCAGCTCTTCGCGGTTGAGCACTACGCCGGTGGGGTTGTTCGGGTTGGAGAAGAAAATCGCCCGGGTGCGCGGGGTAATGGCCTTGGCCAGCACGGCGGCATCGAGCCTGAACCCGGAGTCCGCCGAGCAGGGCACCCGCACCAGCGTTGCACCGGAGGCCTTGAGCGTGGCCTCGTACGTCACGTACATCGGGTCCAGCGCAATCACTTCATCGCCCGTGTTGAGCAGGCACATCGAGGTGATGAACAGCGCGTTCTGCGCCCCGGCCGCAACGATCACGTTCGACGCTTGCACCTCACGGCCGAACAATGGGCTGTAACGGTTGGCGATGGCTTCGCGCAAGGCCTGGCGACCGGCGATCTCGGTGTAGTGGGTGTCGCCCTCGCGCAATGCTTCTATGGCGGCATCGGTGATGAAATCGGGCGTGGGGAAATCCGGATCACCGACACTGAGAATGATCACATCCTCGCCACGGCGCTGGGCTTCAAAGGCTGCATTGTGAATATCCCAGGCGGCCACACCGTCGCCTGAAATCCGCTCAACAAAAGGTGAAAACCGCATGCCAGTGCCTCGTTCGAATTGAAGAAACGCAAGCCCGCGCTACCAGCCGGGGAGGTGGACATCAACATAGTCGAAGCTGAACAGTCGTTCAACAGAAAAGTAGCGATGCTTCGCGATCAGCGTAAACAGGTCGTTTTCACGACAGTCGAGCCGTTTTCAGCACGTCGCACGATAAGGTCGGGAATTGAATCCAGACAGCGATTAACAATCACAGAAAAGTTTATCCCGACGGGAACAAGTTCGAGGCAACCCAAACTAAAACAGTTCAAACTTGAAACACATCATCACGCACTTGTAACGTCAACAAGACACTTGCAAAACTCAACAAAAATAACCTCAAAACACTGCTGAACAACAACCTGACCTACCGTTCAGGCGCCCTCTCCTCTACCACCCACAAGCACCGAGATATGCGGCCCGCACCACTAGCCACAGCACTCGAGCCGGCAACCCCAACCCCATTAAAAACGATTTGTCGCGCATTGCATCGGTTCGACCTTGCCCGATGAAGTGCTGCCTTCAAATCCTCTGGGTGCACGGCAATGGGAGAAATTTGGCGACGCCACGGAGCCGCGACTGGGTGCAGTGATGGTGTTCTGGCGCGAATCGAAAAGCAGCGGCAAGGGGCACGTCGGGTTCTACACGGGTGAGGACAGTGGTGCGTATCGAATTCTCGGTGGCAATCAAACGGACAAGGTATGCCTGACCTGGGTGGGCAAAGATCGATTCGTCAAAGCACGTTGGCCCCATGGGGCAAGGTCCTTGGGCGGAGGTGACGCCATCGTTGTCATGGACAGGGCCAAGGATTTATCCACTAACGAAGCTTGAGTTTCTCACGGTGTCCAACATTGAACATTGAACCGGGCGTCTTGAAGGCGCCCGTTTTCTTTTGGGGTGGATCAAAATCAAATCGGCTCTGGTGCGCAACTGAGCTAACGTTGGCGAGGGACTTATCATCGAAACCTGACCTCTAATAAAAACAACCGAGGGTCGCGATCAGGCTATGAATATTCTTTACGATGAACGCGTCGACGGCGTATTGCCCGACGTCGACAAAGCCGCCCTGCTCCAGGCGCTACGAGCGCGCTTGCCGGATCTGGACATCCTGCATCAGCAAGAAGAACTCAAACCGTATGAATGCGACGGGCTCTCCGCGTACCGCACGACGCCACTGCTGGTGGTGTTGCCGCGCCACCTCGACGAAGTCCAGGGCATCCTTCGCGTCTGCCATGAACGGCACGTCCCGGTGGTTGCCCGTGGCGCCGGCACCGGGTTGTCCGGCGGTGCATTACCGCTGGAAAAAGGCGTGCTGCTGGTGATGGCGCGTTTCAACAACATCCTGCACATCGACCCCGCTGCCCGCACTGCGCGGGTTCAGCCGGGGGTACGCAACCTGGCCATTTCCCAGGCCTCTGCACCGTTTGGCTTGTACTACGCGCCGGACCCGTCCTCGCAGATTGCCTGCTCCATTGGCGGCAACGTTGCCGAAAACGCCGGTGGTGTGCATTGCCTCAAGTACGGCTTGACCGTGCACAACCTGCTCAAGGTCGACATCCTGACCGTCGAGGGCGAACACCTGACGCTGGGCTCCGACGCGCTCGACTCGCCCGGCCTTGACCTGCTGGCCTTGTTCACCGGCTCTGAAGGCATGCTCGGGGTAATCACCGAGGTCACGGTCAAACTACTGCCCAAACCGCAAACCGCCAAAGTGCTGCTGGCCGCCTTCGATTCCGTGGAAAAGGCCGGGCGCGCGGTGGGTGACATCATTGCTGCCGGCATCATCCCCGGCGGCCTGGAGATGATGGATAACCTGGCGATTCGCGCCGCCGAGGACTTTATCCACGCTGGCTACCCCGTCGACGCCGAAGCCATTTTGCTCTGTGAACTCGATGGCGTTGAAGCCGACGTCCACGATGATTGCGACCGCGTGCGCCTGGTGCTGGAACAGGCCGGCGCCACCGAAGTCCGCCAGGCCCGCGATGAAGCCGAGCGCGTGCGGTTCTGGGCCGGGCGCAAGAATGCCTTCCCGGCCGTGGGACGCCTGTCGCCGGACTACTACTGCATGGACGGCACGATCCCGCGCCGCGAACTGCCCGGTGTACTGCGCGCTATCGCGTCACTCTCGGATGAATATGGCCTGCGGGTGGCCAACGTGTTCCACGCTGGCGACGGCAACATGCACCCGCTGATTTTGTTCGACGCCAATCAACCGGGCGAACTCGACCGCGCCGAAACCCTGGGCGGCAAGATCCTCGAGTTGTGCGTGAAGGTCGGCGGCAGCATTACCGGTGAACACGGCGTGGGTCGCGAGAAAATCAATCAGATGTGCGCTCAGTTCAATAGCGATGAGCTGACCGTGTTCCATGCGGTCAAAGCCGCCTTCGATCCGGGCGGCCTGCTCAACCCCGGCAAGAACATTCCGACCCTGCACCGCTGCGCCGAGTTTGGCGCGATGCACGTGCATATGGGGCAACTGCCCTTCCCTGATCTGGAGCGCTTCTGATGCGTAGCGAATACGACATGGATGACAGTGCCGCGCTGCTGGAGCAGGTCAACCAGGCGCTGCAAAACACCACGCCGTTGCGCATTCAGGGCTCCAACAGCAAGGCGTTCCTTGGACGCATCGTCGCCGGCGAAGTGCTCGACACGCGCACCCACCGAGGCATCGTCAGCTACGATCCGACCGAACTGGTGATCACCGTCCGCTGCGGCACACCGTTGTCAGAACTGGCTGAGGTATTGGATGACGCACAACAGATGCTGCCGTGCGAACCGCCCTCCTTCGGCGAAGGCGCCACCGTCGGCGGCATGCTTGCCTGCGGCTTGTCGGGACCTCGGCGCCCGTGGTCGGGATCGGTCAGGGACTTTGTCCTCGGCACGCGGGTGATCACCGGGCACGGCAAGCATTTGCGCTTCGGTGGCGAAGTCATGAAGAACGTCGCCGGCTACGACCTGTCGCGCTTGATGGTCGGCAGTTATGGATCGCTGGGGGTGGTGACTGAAGTGTCGCTCAAGGTGCTGCCCAAACCGCGTCAGTGCCTGAGCATCAGCCTGGACATGGACAGCGACCGCGCCTTGCTGCGCCTCGCGGAATGGGGCCAGCAGCCCTTGCCGATCAGCGCCGCGTGCCACGACGGGCAACGCCTGCACCTGCGGCTTGAAGGCGGCGAAGGCTCGGTGACGGCGGCCCATGACCGATTGGGCGGCGAGTTGCTGGACGCCGGCTATTGGGCGGACCTCAACGAACATCGACTGAGTTTCTTTGATGAGGACCAACCCCTTTGGCGCTTGTCCCTGCCCCATAACACGCCCCGACTGTCCCTGCCCGGCGTTCAACTGATCGATTGGGGCGGCGCACAACGCTGGCTCAAGTCCGAGGCGCAGGCAGCGTTCATTCGCAAGATCGTCGGCGAGGTCGGCGGGCATGTGACCTGTTACAGCCACGGCCTGATCGACAGCCCGTTCCAGCCATTGCCGGCTGCACTGATGCGCTACCACCAGAACTTGAAGCAGCAACTTGACCCGCGGGGCATTTTCAACCCCGGTCGCCTGTACGCGGAGTGTTGACCCATGCAAACCACACTCAGCGAACAGGCCCGCCAACTGCCCCGCGCCGAAGAAGCCGAAAGCATTCTGCGCACCTGCGTGCACTGCGGTTTTTGCAATGCGACCTGTCCGACCTATCAGTTGCTGGGCGATGAACTGGATGGGCCGAGAGGTCGCATCTACCTGATCAAGCAGGTGCTGGAAGGCAATGAAGTCACGCAAAAAACCCAGCAGCATCTGGACCGTTGCCTGTCGTGCCGCAACTGCGAAACCACCTGCCCCTCCGGCGTCGATTACCACAACTTGCTCGACATTGGTCGCGCAGTGGTGGACGCCGCCGTACCGCGCCCGCTCGAGCAACGCTTGTTGCGCGAAGGGTTGCGCCGCGTGGTGCCCAATCCGGGATTGTTCAAAGTACTGGTCAGCAGCGGTCAGGTGTTCCGTGCCTTGTTGCCGAACATCTTGCAGGCCAAGTTGCCTCGCCGTGTGTACCCGGCCAAACCGCGGCCGACGGTGCGCCACGCCAGGCAGGTGTTGATACTGGAAGGTTGCGTGCAACCGGGGTTATCACCCAATACCAACGCTGCGACTGCACGGGTGCTGGATCGCCTCGGCATCGGCGTCCTACCGAGCCGCGAGGCCGGGTGCTGCGGCGCCGTCGATTATCACCTCAACGCCCAGACGGCCGGCCTCGATCGTGCACGGCACAATATCGATGCGTGGTGGCCGGCGATTGAAAACGGTGCTGAAGCCATCGTGCAAACGGCCAGCGGTTGCGGTGCATTCATCAAGGACTATGGCCACTTGCTCCGTAGCGATCCGGCCTATGCCGACAAGGCGAAAAAGGTCAGCGCACTGGCCAGGGACCTGGTCGAAGTGCTGCGCGATGAACCTCTGGAAACCCTCGGCATCCACAGCGACCAGCGCCTGGCGTTCCATTGCCCCTGCACCTTGCAGCACGCGCAAAAACTCGGTGGCGCGGTGGAAGCGCTGCTGACACGTCTGGGTTTCAACCTCACACCCGTGCCCGACGGCCACTTGTGTTGCGGCTCGGCGGGCACCTATTCGCTGACTCAACCGGAACTGTCCCGGCAACTGCGCGACAACAAGCTGAATGCGCTGGAGAGCGGGCATCCCGAAATCATTGTCACCGCCAACATCGGCTGTCAGTCCCACCTCGACGGCGCGGGTCGAACCCCGGTCCGGCACTGGATAGAACTGGTGGAAGCCGCCCTGCCCTGATCACCCTTAGGAGCCATTGCCATGAAGAGTAAAGCCGTACTGAGCCAGGCCGAAGTCAGCCAGATCCTCGCCGCCGCCCGCGCTGAAGCACAGAACAATCAATGGGCCGTGACCATTGTGATTGTCGATGACGGCGGCCATCCCCTGGCGCTCGAACGCCTTGACGGGTGCGCGGCCAGCAGCGCCTACATCGCCACCGAAAAAGCGCGTACTTCGGCGTTGGGCCGGCGGGAATCGAAGGGTTATGAAGAGATGGTCAACGGGGGAAGGTTCGCCTTTTTATCGGCGCCGTTGCTGACGTCGCTTGAAGGTGGCGTGCCGATTGTTCACGACGGCCAGGTGATCGGCGCGGTGGGCGTGTCCGGGGTGAAGTCCGAACAGGATGCGCAAGTGGCCAGGGCCGGGGCGCAGTGCTTGAAGTAACGCCATAAAAGGTTCGGCACCTATCAAATCTGTGGCGAGGGAGCTTTTGTGGCGAGGGGGCTTGTCCCCGTTGGGCTGCGAAGCGGCCCAAAAAAATGGGACAGCTGCGCTGTCCAACGGGGGCAAGCCCCCTCGCCACAGGATCATCGTCTCATCGGAAGTACTTACTTGCGCGCCAACTTGTACCGAATGCACTCTTCATAAAAACTCTGCCGCACCGCCGCCGGTTTGAACCGCGACGGGCTGTCGTACGTCTGCTCGGTGATGCCCATGGCCATCATGTGCATCCACGGTTTGTTGAACTTGTAGGTCTGTACCTTCTTGCGAGCGGCATACAGCGACACCCCGGCCAACTTCAGTTCCTGGGCCCTGGCCGCCGTCCCGGCGCCCCAGTCGCACATGTATCGGTCATTGGCCACCAACTCCCTGGCCTGGGCCGCGCCGGCCATGCTCGCCAGGGTAAACGAGATCATCGTGATCGCTACATTGCGCAATTGCATTCCGCCTAACCACCTGAAAATAAAGTGATTTTGGCGACTGTTTTGCGCCAGCGGGGCCAGCAGTTTGCCTTATCCGCGAAAAAAATCCGGTACCGGGTTCAGCTTCCAGAAACCAGCCTGAGCCCGATAACACCGGCCAGAATCAGCACAATGCACGCGATCCTCAGCGCCGTGGTGGCATCCCCCAGCAGCGCCATGCCCAGAATCGCGGTGCCCGCCGCGCCGATACCGGTCCAGACTGCGTAAGCCGTTCCCACCGGCAATGTCCGTAGCGAGAGTGAAAGCAGAAAGACACTCGACAGGCCCGTGGCGGCCGCCAATAGTCCAGGGACTAACCGTGTGAACCCTTCCGAGCCCTTCATGTAGAACGCGAATGCGATTTCGAGAATGCCAGCGATGCCGAGCAGTGCCCATGCCATGTTGAGTGTCCTGTGAGAGAAGTTGAATCGCCAGGCGTGTTCGCCTGGCGAAACCGGGAGAGCGCTCTACTGTTGAGCCGCTGCGGGGGTGGAACGGAACGTCACGCCGAATCGGTTAAAGGCGTTCATCAGCCCGATTGCGTACGTCAGATCCGCCAATTCCTTATCACTGAACTCGGCCGCCGCCGCTTCATACTCAGCATCGGGAACGCCTGTTTCAGCGACACGGGTGACCGTTTCCGCCCAACCCAGTGCAATACGTTCACGGGCCGTGAACACCGCACCGGCATCGCGCCAAACCGGCACCAACACCAGTTTTTCGACGGCGACGCCGAGCTTGAGCAGATCGCGAGAATGCATGTCGATGCAGTAGGCGCAGCCATTGATTTGCGACACTCGCAGATAGACCAGGTCAATCAGTTCGTGGGAAAGACCGCTGTTTTGCAGGTAGACATACACCCCGCCAAAAGCCTTGTAGCCATCGGGTGCAGCCTTGGAGTAGTCGAGACGGTTGCTCATGATGAATCCTTCGTGTGTGCTGTAAGGGACTCCATCGTGCGGCGTCTTGGTCTAATTGATAAGGTCCATGATCGGCCTTGCGTCATGGGCCATAACCACCCGCTCATGGTCCATTCCATTACTCATTTCTTGGACCTTTGGCCTGGGTCATCCACTGCCTAGAATGGCCCCTCGACTACGTACATTTATCAAGGGGCCAACCATGAACATCCTCCACGTAACGTGCAGCCCTCGCGGGGCGGTTTCCGAAAGCTATCGCCTGTCCAGCCACATCATTGCTCATTTGCTGAAGAACCATCCCACCGCAACCGTGATCAACCGGGTGGTGAGCGGCGACGCCATACCGCAAGTCGACGAGCATTACGCACTGTCCCAACAATCGTCCGCCGATGTGTCCCGGGAAGGTTCCATGGCCCAATCGGACATGCTGATCGATGAGCTGGAAAGTGCCGACATCGTGGTCATTGGCACCCCGATGCATAACTTCACCGTCCCTGCTGCGCTGAAAGTCTGGATCGACCATATCGCTCGCGTTCGCCGCACCTTCAATGTCGGCGCGCAGGGCAAAACCAGTGTGCTACGCGACCGTCCCGTCTATATCGGCGTGTCATCGGGCGGGCGATTCTCAGGGGAAAACCCGCGTCAGCCAGACTTCCTGACGACGTACCTCAAAGCGGTTCTGGGCATGATCGGACTGCATGCACTAACGTTCTTCTCTGTTGAAGGCACCGCTTTGGGTCCGCAGGCTGTAGCGCTGGCCAGGAGCAAGACAGACCAAGCCGTGGAAGCGCATTTTTCCGCGCTTCGATGACCCTGAACTTCCTCGGGCAAAAATAGGGGCGCACTTTGAAAGGCAACACATTGATCGAGAGCGGTATATGAAGCCATGAACCAGCAGATCAAGCGCTTTTCACCCCTAGACCCGGCCTCCAGCGAACCGATCTACCGCCAGCTTTACTGGCGGTTCCGCAGCGCCATTACCGACGGTTTGCTCCTGCCGGGCGAACGCATTCCCGCCGCACGGGCGTTGGCCAAGGAACTGGGACTGGCGCGGGGCACCATCGATACCGCGTATTCACTCCTTACCGCCGAAGGGTTCCTCCAGTCTCGCGGTCAGGCCGGCACGGTTGTGGCGGAGGGCATCAACGTCAAGGCGCTGTCTGCGCGGGCGGCGCAAACCACCAGTCCGGCGAGCAGCCAGTCCATCCGGCACAAGGCGCCTATCCTGCCGTTCCAGATGGCCCTGCCCGCGCTGGATGCCTTCCCGAGGAAAGTCTGGGCGCAAATCGGCGCTCGTTGTGTTCGCGCCACGCAGATGGCGGACATGGCCAACCCGTCGGTGTACGGGCTGGACTCGCTGCGCTCGGCGATTGCCACTTACCTGCAAGTGGCGCGCGGCATCACTTGCTCGCCCGCGCAGGTGTTTGTCACTTCTGGCTACCGAAACTCGCTGTCGCTGATCACTCATGCACTGCTCAAACCGGGTGACCGCGTGCTCGTCGAAGACCCCGGCTACCTGCCTACCCGGCAATTGCTGGAATACCTGCAAATCAAGGTTGCCCCGGTCCCCGTGGATGCGGACGGCATGCAGGTCACGCAAGGGATTCAGCGCACACCCGGCGCCCGCGCGGCTGTCGTCACACCGGCCCATCAAAGCCCGCTGTGCGTCTCGCTGTCGTTGCCACGTCGCCTCGAATTGCTGGAGTGGGCCTCCCGTCAGCAAGCATGGATTGTCGAGGACGACTACGACGGTGAGTACCGCTACATCAGCCGTCCGCTGCCGGCGCTCAAGAGCCTGGATCGCGACGGTCGGGTGCTCTATTGCGGCACGTTCAGCAAAGTGTTGTTTCCCGGCATCCGCCTCGCGTACCTGGTGGTGCCGGAGGCGCAGGTCGAACGCTTCGAACAGGTCGGTCAGGTCTTCCTCGGTGGTTGCCCGGAACTGACCCAGGCCATCGTCGCCACGTTTGTGACCGAGGGACATTTCGCTCGCCATATCCAGCGCATGCGCAAACTCTACGGTGAACGCCGCGAGGCCACGGCGCGCGGGCTGAAGAAAGTCCTGGGCGATCGCATTCGCATCGATGCGCTGCCGGGCGGCATGCACCTGATTCTGCGTCTGACCGCGCCAACGTCCGACCGCGCACTGGTCGAGCGTCTGCAACAGGCGGGGATCTACGCCGAAGCCTTGTCCGACTTTCGTCTGCATGAAACGACCGAATCGGCGCTGCTGCTCGGGTTCGCCAACATCGATTCGCAAGCGGTGGCTGAACAACTGGGCAAACGTATTTTGGAGTTGCTGTAGACGTCGCGACAAACATGGCCCGCTTCAACAGGTCATTCTTGGCTCTTTTACCCGGACCGATGAGACGACACCCTGTGCGCTGATCCAGCTCCCAGGAAAATCCGATGCCGACACCTCCCCCACTTCGCAGCATTGCCGTGTTCTCCGGTTCCAACACCGGTTTCAATCCCGCGTACGTCGAGGGCGCCCAAGCCTTGGGCCGGGAAATCGCCAGGCGCGGCATTCGCCTGGTCTACGGTGGCACCGACAAAGGCCTGATGGGCGTGATGGCCGACACGGTGCTCGCCGGCGGTGGTGAAGTGGTCGGCATCATCACGCGCCTGCTGTCCGACCTCGGGCATCTGCACCCAGGACTGACCCGGCATGAAGTCACCCAGGACATGCGCAGCCGAAAGGCACGCATGAGCGAATGCGCCGATGCGTTCATCGCATTGCCGGGAGGCTTGGGGACATTTGAGGAGTTGTTTGAAGTCGCGACGCTGACTCAGTTGGGCGAACACCACAAAGGTGTCGCCTGCCTGAACATTGGTGATTTTTTCAACCCGGTGCGCAGCCTGCTCGAGCATGCGGTGAACGAAGGTTTCATGAAAACCGAACACCGCGACATGCTGATCTTCAGCACCGATCCGGCGGCGCTGATCGATGCGCTTGAGCAGTGGCAGGCGCCCACCGTGAACAAATGGATCGGCGCCGTCAGCGCAGCGCCGCTTTCAACTCATTGACCCGCTCGTTCCAGGTGAAGTGATAGACGTTGGCGGGTGGCAACGGATGACATTTACCGTTATCCGCATCGGCCCCCACAACCGACCATTGGGCACGCGAGGTTTCGCCCAACTCACGGGCGGTCTGGGCGTTGAAACACTTCTCCAGCTCCTCGTCGGGGACCAGCGCGTACGTCTTGGGATGGTCGCGCAGCCATTGTGCCGCTTGCTCGATCGAGGAGCCGGCCATGCCGAAATGCACAATCGGTTGCCGGGCGTACAGCCAGTGACCCTCACGCCAGTCGACCAGCACCAGTTCTGCGCCGCCGGTCAGGGTCGCAGCCTGCGCCATGATCGCGTTATGCGGGTTGACCCCATCCCTGACCGGTTCGATGAAACCACGGGCGAACCACAGCGCAAACCAGATCACGGCCACCGCCTGGAACACCTGTCGACCGCGCGGGCGCTGGCTGAACCAACGCTTGAGCAACCACGGAATCAACGGTGCCGCCACCAACACCAACCCTGGCAGCGCCGGGTAGATGTACAACTTGCGCTTGCCGCTGCTGATGCAGAAAAACAGCACCACCAGCAGGACCCAACCCAGCAGCACCAACACCCGGCCGTCGTGCTTTTGCAACTGCCGACGCCACGCGGGCACCAGCCACGGCAGCGCCAGCACCAGCGGCAGCCAGTATTGCGGGATCACGTAAACGAAGAAGTACCAGAACGGTTCGCGATGGTCCCAGGCCGCGGTATATCGCCCCGCAGTCTGACGCAACAGAATTTCCTTGGCGTAGGCGATTTCATCGGCGCCGCCATTGAGCACGATGGACAACGCCAGGGGCAGCAACCAGATCGCCGTGGCGCCCAACATCACTGCCAATCCCAGCCACCACTTGCGCGCCTCGCCCGGCATCGCCACCACGCCGGGCCAGTCTTTGCGCACCGCATAGGCATACGGAATCAACATCAGCGCCGGGACAAACCCGACGCCTTTGGTGATCACGCCCACGCCCATGGCGGCGCACCCAATGTAGAACCAGCGCCAGGCCGGGCCGAGCAACAAGTGACGCGCAAGACCGTAGAGGCCGACCGAGGTGAACAGCACCAAAAAGCTGTCGATCTGGCCGGTCTGCAAGATGCTGTAGGTTTGATAGGTAGCGAGATACAACAGAGCCGCGATCCGGCCGATGCGCTGGTTCCACAGACGTCGGCCCAAATCGTAGACCACCGCCGTAACAGTCACGCCGGACAACAGGCCAGGAATATAAAGGGCGATTGCAGGTTTGCCGGTCAGCCAAGTGAAGAGCGCCACGGTCCACATGAAAATCGGCGGCTTGTCACCGTAGATCTCTGCCGCCCGGTGCGGAATCAGCCACGCGTTGTTGTGCAACATTTCCAGAGCGACGCCGAGGAACCGTTCCTCGTCGACATTCTGCGGCTGACGCAGCCCCAACCCTGCGCCGATCAGCAGCAGGGCCAGCAACATCAGGCCCAGGCACTCGACACCGGGTGATAGCGTTCTACGCATGACTCATTCCTTCGCCGGGGTGTTTTTGGCAATCAGTTGTAAATTGCGCAGGTACACAATCGAGCCAAATGCCTGACCGGCGATGAACACCGGGTCCTGGCGGTAAATGGCATACGCGAGCAGCAGCGTGCTGCCGACGATGCTCAAGTACCAGAAACTCGTCGGGATCACGCTGCGCTTCTGGTATTCGCTGTACAACCATTGCAGGACAAAGCGGCCGGTGAAGGCGATCTGGCCAATGAAACCGACCGCCAGCCACAGGGTTTCGCGGGAGAGGTTCATCCTTCGATCTCCTGCGCCTTGGTGTTCAGGCGCGTGCGTTTGATCAGCCACCAGACCCCGACCAGATCAAGAATGCCCACCAGCGCCCGGTCGAGGTTGCCGTACTTGGACACCCCGGCGGTACGCGGGCGATGGTTGACCGGGTGGACGATCATTCGGCCGTTGTGACGCTGGATCAGCGCCGGCAAAAACCGGTGCATGTGGTCGAAGTACGGCAAGCGCAGAAACGCCGCCCGCTCGATCAGCTTGAGCCCGCAACCGGTGTCCGGTGTGGCGTCGTTGAGCATGCGCCGACGCAGTCCGTTGGCGAAGCGCGAGGCCCAGCGTTTACTGGCGGTGTCGCGGCGATTAACACGGTGACCGGCCACCAGTTGAACGTCGACCGGACCGTGACCGCCACGCACCAGTTGCAACATGCCGGGGATGTCCGCCGGGTCGTTCTGGCCGTCACCGTCGAGCGTCGCCAGCCACTGCCCGCGCGCGGCAAGTGCGGCATGGTAAAGCGAGGTGCTTTGGCCCAACGAACGTTCATGGCACAGAATGCGCAGCGTGCTCAAACCGCTGTTTTTGATCTGCTGCAGTTCGTGCAGGGTGGCATCTGTGCTGCCATCGTCGACGACGATAATTTCGTACGCTTCATCCGCCAACGCCGCACGGATTTCCTCAATCAAGGGCTTGAGGTTGTTGGTTTCGTTTTTCGCCGGAATCAGGACCGATACGAAGATGTCTTGGCTCATAGGGTTCTCCCCCCCGCTAATGGTTGGTATCAAGGGTGAACGCTTGATCGCTGATAAAAGTGCCGGTACCACTTCACAAACTCCGCCACACCGGTCTCGACCGCCACGCGCGGGCGGAAGTCGACCCAGTCTGCCAACGCCGATACATCGGCCCAGGTCTTGATCACATCGCCCGCTTGCAGCGGCAAATAGTTGCGCCGTGCCTTGATGCCCAGCACGTTTTCCAGACACTCGACGAACGCCAGCAACGGCATCGGTTCGCCCCGTCCGATGTTGAAGATTCGGTTGGCGCCCTCGCCGGCACTGTCCGCCGTCGGCGGTTTGGGCCGCAGGCGCACGATGCTTTCGACGATGTCATCGATGTAGGTGAAATCCCGCGCCATTTCGCCGTGGTTATAGATGTCGATGGGTTCGTCGTTGAGCATCGCTCGGGTGAACTTGAACAGCGCCATGTCCGGCCGGCCCCAGGGTCCGTAAACGGTGAAAAACCGCAGCCCACTGGCGCGAATTCCGTAGAGATGGCAATAGCTGTGCGCGAGCAGTTCATTCGCACGTTTGCTGGCGGCATACAGCGAAACCGGATGCTCGACGGCGTCTTCGACACTGAACGGCATCTTGCTGTTGGTGCCATACACCGAGCTGCTCGACGCATAGATCAAATGCTCGGGGCGATGGTGCCGGCAGGCTTCCAGCACATTCACAAAGCCCACCAGATTCGATTGCGCGTAGACATCGGGGTTGTCCAGCGAATACCGAACGCCGGCCTGAGCGGCCAGGTGCACGACCTCGGTGAATCGATGCTCTTGGAAGAGCCCCATCAGGGCCGCTTTATCGACAATATCCAGTCGCTGAAAACGAAAACCCGACAACGACTCCAGCTCCTTGAGCCGTGCCTGTTTGAGCTCTACGCTGTAGTAGTCGTTGAGGTTATCGATACCGACGACGTCAAGACCTTGCTGGCACAGCCGTTTAACCGTGTGATAACCAATAAAACCGGCAGCGCCGGTAACCAGAACAGTCATAGCACCTCATTATTATTCGAAGCCCGATTCAACTTCATGCCCGGCGCCATTGATAAGTCCTTGAGGCCCGTGACATCGTTGACACGCCGCCCCGTTACCCTGCCTGTCCAATGGTGAAATCTTGTTACGTATTTATTTAAATTGTATGAAGGCGACAAGCGTACGGAATCGCGTCTTGGCGGCACTGATAAGCCTTGTCATTTGCGGCATCGCCAGTGCCGAACCAAGACCTGCGAACATGGTGTATTTGCGCACCATCGACCCAAGCATCGAACAGGACATGCGCTACGCCAGCGCCCACAATTTCACCGGGCACCGGCTCGACGGTTACGAGGCTGCCGAATGCCTGTTGTCCGTGGATACCGCCAAGGCCCTCGCCCGGGTCCAGGCGGAACTGCGCACGCAAGGCTACGGTTTGAAGGTATTCGACTGCTATCGACCCAGCCGCGCCGTCGCCGACATGGGGCGCTTCGCGACAGAACCGGGTGACCCGCACAAGGCCGAGTTCTATCCACGCGTGGACAAGCAGGACTTCTGGCGCCTGGGTTATGTGGCGCGGGTGTCGGGACACTCCAAGGGCTCAACCGTGGACCTGACGCTGATCGGCCCCGATGCGCTGCCGGCCGACATCTGGACTGCGACGGCGACACAAGTTGATTGCACCGCGCCCTATGAACAGCGCTGGCACGACGGCGCCCTGGATATGGGCACCGGTTTCGATTGCTTCGACGAGCGCGCACATACCGCCAACCCGACGATCAACGCCACCGCCAAGGACAACCGCCAACGCTTGAGCAGCGCCATGGAGAAAGAAGGGTTTGCCGGGTATTCGAAGGAATGGTGGCACTTCACGTTAAGTGGCGAGGGCGCGCCGAAGGATGTGATGGACTTCCCGATTACACCGATGAGCGCCAGCGACACTATCGGCAGCAGCGGTCAGTTGATTGTGGTGACCAGCAAAAACTGGGATGACATTCAGGGCACCGCGCAGCGCTATGAACGTGAGGGGAAAACCTTTCGAAAGTACGGCGATGCCTTTCCCGTCGTCGTCGGCAAAAACGGTATGGGCTGGGGCAAAGGCGTGAGCAGGCTGGGTGATGTTGAAGGCCCGATCAAACGCGAAGGCGATGGAAAAGCACCCGCGGGGATCTTCAAACTGGGGACGGCGTTTGGTTTCGACACCACTGTCGACAGCCACCTGCCTTACCTCGCGCTGACACCGACCCTCGAATGCGTGGATGACAGCCAATCCAGTCAGTACAACAAACTGGTCGACGGCGCAGCGATGGCTACAGACTGGAACAGCTCGGAGCACATGCGCAACGAAGAGGGTTATCGCCAAGGCATTTTCATCGAGCACAACACCCCGGCCACGGCGGGTTCGGGCTCATGCATTTTCTTCCACATCTGGCGCGGCCCCGCTTCGCCGACGGCGGGCTGTACGGCCATGGATCAGGGGGATATTGCTGCGTTGCTCAAGTGGCTCGACCCTCGCGAGTCGCCGCTGCTGGTGCAGATGCCGGAGGTGCAGTACGAGCAGTTTCGTGAGGAGTGGGCGTTGCCGTGATGTTGGTGGAGGTTGGATTGAATCAACTGGAGAAGCACTTTTATTACAACTTGCGGGCAGCCAAATTAACGGAACTATTGAGTGCAACGGCCATAGAAAACAACCTGATCAAATGTCAGGGGTATTCCTGTCTGGCATGTAATACGGTCACAATCTCAATTCGATCCGTCACTCGATAGACCACCAAGTAATTGGGGTGTACAACAATTTCCCGCGTACCGGGTACACGACCAAATCGATAAAGGTAGGGATGTTGGGGAAGCGCTGAGGTAGCAACTTCAATGGCCTGGTACAACTCACTTGCTGCTACAAAGTGGCGGTCGCCGATGTAATCCAGGATTTGCCAGAGTTCAGCCCGAGCTTCGGGCCGCCACTCAACCAGCATCGCGTTTATTGCGCTTGGATTCGATCAAAGCTCGCATATCAGCCATCACCTGATCGTGTGGGACATTCGGGCGTGGATCATCGAGCGAGGCTTGCACTTTGGCACGAAACCAATGGTCATAACTGACAGCTTTTTCTTCGGTTTCAAACTCTGAAACGATAGGGGAAAGTTCGGCGCTCATTGTGACCTCCGGGTCCGATGTTTAGCAGTTTAATCGGTAAGTGGCTCGCTGTCGTTGCTGGCAAGATGAAGGGCACCTCTACCCCCCAGACAGTCGACTCTCTTTTACAGGGTTGCAGCCAACACCCTACCCGCCTCGCTTCCGAGTGCCAACCCTCAAACCTTGTGGGATGGTTCTTGGATTTTCTGAAAACCGTCACATGTCTTACGGTGCTTGTTTAATTACATTCTTCCCGCCAGCTACAAGGACTTAGGCCTTTACCTACGACATCGCCTGAATCCACCGGCCTGTGCCTCTATAGTCTGCCCTTCAAATCAAGGAAATACGTGTAATACCCCCCATCACGCACATACCCCAACGCCTCATACAACCGCTGCGCACCCACATTGTCCGTGGCGGTTTCCAGCACCATGCCCTTGGCACCGCTCAACACCGCAAACTCACGGGCGGTGTTCATCAGTAACGTCCCCACCCCTGACCCACGGGCCTCGGGGGTGGTGAACAGGTCGCTGAGCAACCAGGTGCGGTGGGCGTCGATGGAGGAAAACGTCGGGTACAACTGCACGAAACCCAACGCGTGGCCCGTGGCGTCTTCGGCGAGAAAAATCACCGATTCGTCGCGGGTAATGCGTTCGGCGATGAAATCCCGGGACTGGGTCAGGTTCGAAGGCTGGCCGTAGAAACCTCGGTAGGCGTCGAAAAGGCGCGCCACCTTGTCGAGATGACTGGCGTCGACGCGCAGGGCTTGTACGACCATTTTGGAGATCCCTCGACAGTTGGATTACTTCGGCTGCGCCACAGTGCGCAAGTACGGCTTGATGGTTTTGAAACCGTCCGGGTATTTTTTCCGCGCGTCTTCATCGGACACTGAGGTAGGGATGATCACGTCTTCTCCCGGACGCCAGTTCACCGGTGTGGCGACGGTGTGCCTGGCGTTCAATTGCAGGGAATCGAGCAGACGCAGTACTTCATCGAAGTTACGCCCGGCACTCATCGGGTAGATGAGCATGGCCTTGACCTTTTTGTCCGGGCCGATGATGAACACCGAACGCACGGTGGCGTTGTCGACGGCAGTGCGGGTGCCGCCACTGGCATTCGGGTGGATCATGTCGTAGAGCTTCGCCACCACCAGGTTTTCGTCACCGATCATCGGGTAATTGACCGCGTGCCCCTGGGTTTCTTCGATGTCCTTGGCCCAGCTTGCATGGTTGCTGACCGGGTCGACGCTGAGGCCGACGATCTTGGTGTTGCGCTTGTCGAACTCGGGCTTGAGCCCGGCCATATAGCCCAGTTCGGTGGTGCAAACCGGGGTGAAGTCCTTGGGGTGCGAAAACAGGATGGCCCACTTGTCGCCAATCCATTCGTGGAAATGCAGCGTGCCTTCGGTGCTCTCGACGGTAAAGTCCGGTGCCTCGTCGCCAATGCGGATTGCCATGTTCGTTCTCCTTACTGTGGGGTCGTAGGGAAAACCGTCGGAGTACTGGGTGCGTCTCCAACGGCATTCAGGATCGGTGTTGAACCTGCCAACGCGCAACAGTATAGGAGACGATGCGAGACAAGGCCGTTACCGCTAAAACCAGCCTCAAAAACACAAAACAGCCAGATCGACACTGCGTCGATCTGGCTGTTGTTGAGCAAAAAACAACGTCATTAAACCCGGACGTTGCGCCCCGGCAGCGTCGAGCGCTGGCTGTTTTCCCAATCCTGCACCAGACCGACCGGTGCATCCGAGGCCGGCAGCATGTTGCGCCCGCGCACCAGATCGCTGGCGCGCTCGGCGAGCATGATGGTCGGCGCGTTGAGGTTGCCATTCGGCTCTGTCGGGAACACTGACGAGTCGATCACGCGCAACCCGGCGATGCCATGCACACGCAATTCGGAATCCACCACCGCCATGTCGTCCTCGCCCATGCGGCACGAGCCGCAGGGATGGTAGGTGCTTTCGAGGTTGTCACGCACGAAGGCGTCGAGCTCTTCATCGGTGTTCACCAGCGGGCCGGGGGCGATTTCGCCGTCGCGGAAACGGTCCATGGCTTTTTGGCCGATGATCTCCCGGGTCAGGCGGATACAGCGGCGGAAGCCTTCGCGATCCTCTTCCCGTTGCAGGTAGTTGAACTGGATCTGCGGATGCTCGTACGGGTCGGCCGACACCGCGCGCACATAGCCGCGGCTCTTGGGTTTGTTCGGCCCGGTGAGCACCATGAAGCCGTGGCCCTTGATCGGTTTGTTGCCGTCGTAACGCATGGCGGCGGGCAGGAAGTGGAACTGGATGTCCGGCCAGCGCAGGCCCTTGTCCGAGCGAATGAAACCACCGGCCTCGAAATGGTTGGTGGCGCCGAGCCCGTCCTTGAACAGCAGCCAGCGCAGGCCGATCATCAGTTTGCTCAGCGGGTCCATTTTGCTGTTGAGGGTCACCGGTTCCTTGCAGCCGAACTGGATGTACACCTCGGCGTGATCCTGCAGGTTCTCCCCTACCCCCGGCAGGTCATGGCGCACGCCGATCCCGGCTTTGCGCAGGACGTCGGCCGGGCCGATACCGGAGCGTTGCAGCAAGTGCGGCGAACCGATAGGGCCCGAGGAAATCAGCACTTCGCGGTTGCAGTAAACCTGGTGGGTCTGGCCATCGTGGTCATACATGACACCGACAGCGCGTTTGCCTTCAAGGATGATCTGCCGGGTCATCGCGTGGGTGATCACCGTCAAGTTCGGACGGCCCATGGCCGGGCGCAAATAGGCGTTGGCCGTGGAGCAGCGCACGCCGTTTTTCACGGTCATGTGCATGGCGCCGAACCCTTCCTGCATGTAGCCGTTGCAGTCTTCGGTCTTGATGTAACCGGCTTCGGCACCGGCATCGACCCACGCCCCATACAAAGGGTTTTTCATGTGGTTGCCGTTGGTGGTGTGCAGCGGCCCGGTGCCGCCGCGATAGCCGTCGCCTCCCTCCTCGTAATGCTCTGCCCGTTTGAAGTACGGCAGGCAATTGCGGTAGCCCCAGCCTTGCGCACCGAGGGATTCCCACTCGTCGAAGTCATAGGCGTGGCCACGGATGTAGACCAGGCCGTTGATCGACGACGAACCGCCCAGCACCTTGCCTCGTGGGCAATGGATGCGCCGTCCGTTGAGGTACGGCTCTGGCTCGGTTTCGTAGCGCCAGTTGTATTTCTTGGTGTTCATCGGGATCGAGAAGGCGCTCGGCATCTGGATTACCACGCTGCGGTCACTGCCACCGAATTCCAGCACCAACACCGAAGTCGCCGGGTCTTCGCTCAAGCGGTTGGCCAACACACAACCTGCGGAGCCGGCGCCAATGATGATGTAGTCGTATTTTTGCGTCGCCATGGTTATCTCCCGGCTTCCGATTCGTTGAAAACAGGCGTCGAGCGAAAGGTCAGCGAGTCGCCAGTGGTGTATTGCGGAGAGGTTTTCTCGATGTGCTGGATCACGGTTTCTTCGCGCTTGAGATCAATCGAGCGGCTGAACCAGTAGTAGACCAACCCCGAGACGATCAGCCCGACCAGCCAGGCGATGTCGATGCTGCCCAACGCTTTGGCGAGCGGGCCGACATAAACTTCGCGCTGCTCGACGCCGTCGTAGATGTAGAAGAACGGGATCATCGACACGAAACCGATGGCGTACGCGGCGATGCCACGCAGGCCCCAGCTGCCATAGATGTTGCCGTGGGGCATGAAGAAGTGCGGGATGGCGTAGCGGCCTTTGCGCACGAAGAAGTAGTCCGTCAGGTTGACCGAGGTCCAGGGCACCAGGAAGTACAGCATCACCACCAGGTAGATCCCCAGCACCGACAAGCCTTTGCCCGAACTCTGGATGCTCAGGGCCACGCCGAGCTGCAGCAGGATCACAAAACCGATCGCCAGGATGCGTGCCTTGCGGGTCGGTTCGATGTGCTTGATGGAGTCGACGCAGGTCAGCGTGGTCAGTTTCGCACTGTAGATGTTCATCGCGATCACCGGCAGGAACGCGAGGATGGTGATCACCACCACCGCGGTGCCGATCAGTGGCGAGACGACGTTGCCGACCTGTCCGAGGGCGACCAGCACGTCCGTGGAATGCAGGTGATCAGCCAACCAGCCACCGACCGAAATCATCCATGCGCCGGACAACGATGCGCCAAGAAACACCACGGCAATCAGCTTGCCGCTGGAGGTGTTCTTCGGCAGGTAACGGGAATAATCGGACACGTACGGGGCGTAGGCGATGTTGTAACTCGCCGCCGCCGCAAACTGGGCGATGAAACCGGTCCAGTTGAAGCCCAACGGCGCCGGCGCGACTTCACCGGCAGCCAGTACCGGCATCGCGGCATCCGGCACCCAGCCCATCATCACCGCCAGCGTCACCAGGCCATACAGCGGAATCGACAGGTACAACGCCCATTTGAAGCTGCGGTGCATCCAGTCATGACCGAGGATCGCCAGGACCGCTGCCGGGATCGTCACCGCCACCGCAATCGCCCAGGGATGGAAGCCGAATAGCGTGTGCAACCCCTGCATCATCAACACCAGGTTGACGATGTTGAACCCGGCAAACACAAACAGCGTCGCCAGCAATACGAGGATCACACCGCGATAGCCGAACTGCGCCCGCGACTGGATCATTTGCGGCAAGCCCAGGTGCGGGCCCTGTGAACCATGGAACGCCATGAACAGCGTGCCGAACATGATGCCCAGCGTGCCGGCGAGTGTGGTCCAAAGCGCGGTCAGGCCGACGCTTGGGCCGACGAAGCCGATGGTCATGGTGAAGAAAGTGAAATTGCCGAGGAACCAGAACGGGCCTTGGCTCGACAGTTTGTCGGTGCGTTCGTGTTCCGGGATGAAGTCGATCGAATGGCTTTCGACGATCGGTTTGTCGTCGAGAAGCGACACGCTAGGAGCGGCTTTGGCGTCAGTGTTCATGATGGACTCTTATTGTTGGAAGATCATGACGGAACTGCATTCCCTGCGATGAGCACCTTGTGGCGAGGGAGCTTGCTCCCTCACTACTGGTGCTGCGTGCTTAAGGCAACGTGATCCAGACGGCTTTGGTCTCGAGCAGGTAATCGAGCTGCTCGGCGCCCAAGTCCTTGCCGAAACCGGACTGTTTGTAGCCACCGAACGGCATCGACGGGTCGAGGGTGCCGTGGGCGTTGACGTAGACCGAACCAGCCTTCAACCGTGGGATCAGGCTGTGCACCTTGCCCAGGTCATTGGAGTACAGCGCGGCGGCCAGGCCGTACACCGAGTCATTGGCCAGGGCCAGCGCCTCTTCCTCATCGTCGAACGGTGCGGTGACCAGCACCGGGCCAAAAATCTCTTCCTGGACAATGCGCATGTCGTTGCGGCAATGGGCGAAGATGGTCGGCTCGACGAAGAAGCCAGGGCCATCGACGGGCTGGCCGCCGTAAACCAGTTCGGCGCCTTCCTGCTTGCCGGTTTCGATGTACTCGGTGACCCGCTGCTTTTGCAGTGCCGAGACCAGCGGGCCGATGAAGCAGTCTGGATCCAGGCCCGGCGCAATCTTCAGCGTGCGCGTGTAGGCGATCAGTTCGCGCAGGAATTCGTCGTAGACACTGCGATGAATATAGGCGCGTGTACCGGCGTCGCACACCTGGCCCGAGTTGAAAAACACACCGTTGGCGACCGCTTGCGCCGCCGCTGGAATGTCTGCATCGGCCAACACGATTACCGGTGATTTTCCTCCCAGTTCCAGGGTTAGTCGCTTCATTTCGTCCAGCGCCGCGCGCCCGACGGTACGGCCGACCGGGGTCGAGCCGGTAAAGGTCAATTTGTCGATACCAGGGTGCGTGGCCATCGCCGCGCCGACCACGCTGCCGCGCCCCGAAACGATGTTGATCACGCCGTCGGGAATCCCGGCTTCTTGCACCAGTTCGGCAAACCGCAGGGCTGACAGCGAAGTCAGTTCAGCGGGTTTGACCACCACGGTGCAACCGGTGGCCAGCGCAGCGCCGAGCTTCCAGGCCATGGTTTGCAGCGGGAAGTTCCACGGTACGATCGCGCCGACCACCCCCACCGCTTCCTTGCGTGTATACGCCAGGTAGTTGCCCGGCAGCGAAGGCTCGACGGTGCGCCCGTGCAGCTTGGTCGCCCACCCGGCGAAATAGCGCAGGGTATCGACGGTGCCCTGGATATCGACGTCCTTGGCAAACGCGACCGACTTGCCCATGTCGATCGATTCGATTTCCGCCAGTTCTGCGGCGTTCTGCTCGATCAGGTCCGCCAGGCGTTGCATCAAGCGCTCGCGCTCCACCGGTTTGGCCTGGCTCCAGGCGCCGCCGTCAAACTGCGCGCGAGCGGCTTGCACGGCGCGGTCGAGATCCTCGGTGGTGCCCATCGGAATCCGTGTGATCAGGCCCTCGGTCGACGGCTCGATGACGTCGGAAGTCTGTCCATCGCTGGCCTCGACAAAAGCGCCACCGATGAACATTTTCTGCACCTTGCTGAGGAAGGTCTGGGTTGCTTCGGAAACACCAAATTTCTGCAGGTACTGCTTAACACTCGCGTCCATTTTTCATGCCCTCTGTGCGGCGGTCAGTTCACGCCGATTCGGTGGTGGTTGCGCTCACGGCGTGCTTCGCCTGAGCCCGTTCATGGAAGATGAAACCGATACTGTTAAGCAGCAGTTGCGCCGCCAGAATCGAGGTCATGCCGCTCGGGTCATACACCGGTGCAACCTCCACCAGGTCCATGCCGACGATGTTGCCTTTGCTGCGTTTGGCCAGGGCCTGGATGATTTCCAGCACTTCGTAGTAGAGGAAACCGCCGTGGCTCGGGGTGCCAGTGCCAGGGGCGATGGACGGGTCGAAACCGTCGATGTCGATGGTGATGTAGTAGTTGATGTTCTGCGGGATCAGCGCCAATACACCCTCGACGCCGAGGCGACGAACATCACGTACAGAGAGGATTTTCGAACCGGCGGCGTGGGCCGCTTCGTAGTCATCGCGGTTGGACGACGAGACGTTGCGAATGCCCATCTGGGTCATGCCGACAATGTGGTTCATTTCCGAGGCGCGGCGCAGCGGGTTGCCGTGGCCGTAGCGCACACCGTGGCGTTCGTCGACAAAATCGAGGTGGGCATCGAAGTGGATGATGTGGATCGGACCGCGGCCCTCGAAGGCCTTGATCACTGGTGCGTGTACCGAGTGGTCGCCGCCGAGCACCACCGGCATGACGCCGGCATCGAGGATCTTGCGCACGGCGTATTCGGTGTTTTCGTTACTGGTGACCATGTCGGTGTGCACGATGTCGGCGTCACCGACGTCGACCATGCGCACGTCGGCGGCGGTCAGGTACATCACGTCGTCTTCATGGTCATAAGCGCCGGCGTGGCCGAAGGAAAACAGCGTCGATGCTTCGCGAATCCCGCGTGGTCCGAAGCGTGCGCCGGAGCGCCACTGGGTGCCCATGTCGTTGGGCACGCCGAGTACCGCGACGTCGGCATCCAGTGCGTCCCAATCGGTGCACACCGGGGATTTGCCAAAGGTGCAATGACCTACGAATGGCAGGTTCAGGCGACCGGATTCATAACCGTTATTCGACATTTCAAGCCTCTCCACTTTTTGTTATCGGCTGGGCGGACTGCAAGGCGACCGCCGTTGGAATGACTATGGGCGCAGGTTTTCGTGGAAAAAATGCTAAACATCAGATACTCATATCGGCATTACCGATGCATCCACGTGCGGGAGGTCCAAGGTGATCCAGCTACACGATGTCGATCTGAAACTGCTCAGGGTGTTTGCGACGATTGTCCGGTGCGGGGGCTTTTCCGCCGCGCAGGCGGCGTTGAACGCCGGCCAGTCGACGATCAGCGAACAGATGACTCATCTGGAAACCCGGCTCGGGGTCAAACTCTGCCAGCGCGGGCGCAGCGGGTTTCGCCTGACCGAACAAGGTGTGGCGATTCATGAAGCGACGCAGCGCCTGCTGTCGGCGGTGGAAAATTTCTGCATGGACGCCGACGTGCTCAAGCAGCACATCAGCGGCAAGCTCAACCTGGGGATCATCGACACCACCATCACCGACCCCGATTCACCGCTGCCGCGCACCACTCAGCGCTTCGTGTCCCGGGGACATGACGTGCACCTCAACGTCTACGTCGGCACCCCCGCCGAACTCGAAGAACGGGTGCTAGACGGCCGACTGCACTTGGCCATCGGGCACTTCCCGATCCATGTGCCGGGGCTGCTGCACACACCGCTGTATCAAGAGGCATTGGGCTTGTATTGCGGGCGCCGGCATCCGCTGTATGGCAACAAGGCCGAAGGTGATGAACTGCTCGAAGAAATCGCCGCGAGCCGGATTGTCGTGCGTGGCTACATGCAGCAATACGACCTCGAACATTTGGGTGTCAGCAAAGCCGCCGCAACCGTGGACAACATCGAGGCGCTGGCCATTTTGCTGATCTCCGGGGCCTACCTGGGCTTTCTGCCGGCGCACTTCGCCGCCCAGTGGATCAAGACCGGGGAGATGCACCAACTGGCACCGAACAGCCTGCAACTGGTGTCGCCGTTTGACGTGATTACCCGACGCGGCACGGCCCCGCCACCGATCCTCCAGGCCTTCCTTGAGGATCTGGCGGCCAGTGCGCGCAAAACCGCCAATGGCTGATCTCCGCTCGCCACACCCGAGCAGCGCCCGGCATACTCATTGACGTAACCACCCCGCTCACCACCCTTGCAGGCCCGTTATGCGCATCCACGTCACCTTCATCGATCGCGTCGGCATCACCCAGGAAGTGCTGGCCCTGCTCGGTGGGCGCCGGTTCAATCTGGACGCCGTCGAGATGGTGCCGCCGAACGTCTACATCGATGCGCCGACCCTCGGTGCCGAGGTGCTGGAAGAGTTGCGCGAGGCCTTTCTCGGCGTACAGGGCGTGCAAGCGGTAACGATGGTCGACATCCTCCCGGGGCAACGCCGCAGTTTGCAGCTCGATGCCTTGCTCGCCGCCAGCACCGACGCTGTTTTGGCCGTGGATAAACGCGGTTTCGTGCTGCTGGCCAACCCGGCGCTGATTGCGTTGTGTGGGCGCGAACCGGCCGGTGAATCGCTGACCACGTTGTTTGATGATCCGTCCTTGCACCACACGCTGATCGAACACCATTTCCGCCTGCCGATGCACGAGGTCAGCCTCGGCGGCCAGACGTTGCTGCTGGACGCGATGCCGATCACCGACGCCGGCGCGCTGTTGACCCTGTATCACCCGAACCGCATCGGTGAACGCCTGTCGGCGTTGCACCATGACCATGCCGAAGGGTTCGATGCGCTGCTGGGCGAGTCCCCGGCGATCCGCACGCTGAAGGCCCGCGCCCAACGCGTGGCCACTCTCGATGCGCCGCTGTTGATCCAGGGCGAAACCGGCACCGGCAAAGAGCTGGTGGCCCGCGCCTGCCACGCGATCAGCACACGTCGGGAGGCGCCGTTTCTCGCCCTCAACTGCGCGGCGCTCCCTGAGAGCCTCGCCGAAAGCGAACTGTTCGGCTACGCCGCCGGCGCGTTCACCGGCGCCCAGCGCGGCGGCAAACTCGGCCTGCTGGAACTGGCGGACCAGGGCACGGTGTTTCTCGATGAAGTCGGTGAGATGTCGCCCTACTTGCAAGCCAAGTTGCTGCGTTTTTTGAGCGACGGCTGCTTCCGCCGGGTGGGGGGTGATCGCGAGGTCAAGGTCAACGTTCGGGTGCTGAGTGCGACCCACCGCGATCTGGAAAAAATGGTCAGCGAAGGCCACTTTCGCGAAGACCTGTTCTATCGACTCAACGTGCTCAACCTGCAAGTACCGCCGCTGCGCGAGCGTGGTCACGACATCCTGTTGATGGCCAATCACTTCATGCAACAGGCCTGCGCACAGATCCAGCGCCCGGTCTGCCGTTTGGCCCCAAGTACCTTCGCCGCCCTGCTCGGCAACCGCTGGCCGGGTAACGTGCGTCAGCTGCAAAACGTGATTTTCCGCGCGGCGGCGATCTGCGAAAACCCGCTGGTGGACATCGACGATCTGGACATCGCGAGGACGGCGGTGGAGCGCCAGAATGACGGTGAAGTCGGCAGCCTGGAAGAAGCCGTCGAAGGGTTTGAAAAGAACCTGCTGGAACAGCTCTACCGCAGCTACCCGTCCAGCCGCTTGCTCGCCGCCCGCCTGCAAACCTCCCACAGCGCCATCGCCATTCGGCTGCGCAAATACGGCATTCCCGCCAAATCCTGAATACAACACACGTCCCCTGTGGGAGCGAGCCTGCTCGCGAATGCGATGTCACAGTCAACATCACTGTCGACTGACAGACCGCTTTCGCGAGCAGGCTCGCTCCCACAGGGTTGTGGGGTGTGGCAGACGTAGTGTTTGCAAATCGATACAGCGTATCGAATTCAAGACGCACCCCTTCCACCCCGTGTTTTCTTGCCCTGCTCGCTACACCTCTCCTGCCCGTATTGATTTCAATACAGACGGCGTCAGTCCTTTCACTCAAAAGCCTACTAAACCATTGATTTAAAACACCTAACCAACATTGGCACCGCCCTTGCTATCACTCTCCCAACCGCGCTCGCTGCCCCGCACGAGCCTGTAAACGTCATCCGCCACCAGCAGCGGATGGGTCTGAACAATGAGGAGTTGGTATGAGCGAATTGCGTTTTACCGTTGATCACGAATGGCTGCGCCTTGAGAGCAATGGCCTGGTCACCGTGGGCATCACTGTGTTTGCCCAGCAGGCGCTGGGGGATGTGGTGTTTGTTCAGGTGCCTGAACTGGGCGTCTTCGATGCAGGCGCTGAAGTGTCGGTACTGGAATCGGTAAAAGCGGCCAGCAGTATCAGCATGCCGCTGGACGGTGAAGTGGTCGAGGTCAACGCGACGCTGGAATCCTCACCGGAATTGGTCAACGAAGACTCACTGGGCGAAGGCTGGTTCTTTCGCTTCAAACCGGTCGATGTCGAGGCGTTGAGCGATTTGCTGAATCAAGACGCCTATGAACGCCTGACCGCAGAACACGCCGACGCTTGAATCTCCCCACGCATTTCCCGAATCCGAAAAAGGACACCACCATGTTCAGCAAACACGACCAGATCAAAGGCTACGACGACGAACTGCTGGCAGCGATGAACGCCGAAGACGCACGGCAGGAACACCACATCGAGTTGATCGCCTCCGAGAACTACACCAGCCAACGAGTGATGGAAGCGCAAGGCAGCGGCCTCACCAACAAGTACGCCGAAGGCTATCCGGGCAAGCGTTATTACGGCGGTTGTGAACACGTTGACGTGGTCGAGCAGCTGGCCATTGATCGCGCCAAACAACTGTTCGGCGCCGATTACGCCAACGTCCAGCCGCACTCGGGCTCTTCGGCTAACAGTGCGGTATATCTGGCCCTGATCCAGCCTGGCGACACTATCCTCGGCATGAGTCTGGCCCACGGTGGTCACTTGACCCACGGCGCCAAAGTGTCGTCCTCGGGCAAGCTGTACAACGCCGTGCAGTACGGCATCGACACTAAAACCGGGCTGATCGATTACGACGAAGTCGAACGCCTGGCCATCGAGTGCAAGCCGAAGATGATCGTTGCCGGCTTCTCGGCTTACTCCAAGACCCTCGACTTCCCACGTTTCCGTCAGATCGCCGACAAAGTCGGTGCCCTGCTGTTCGTCGACATGGCCCACGTCGCCGGGCTGGTGGCGACCGGTTTGTACCCGAACCCGATCCCCTTCGCCGACGTTGTCACCACCACCACGCACAAGACCCTGCGCGGTCCCCGTGGCGGCCTGATCCTGGCCAAGGCCAATCCGGAACTGGAGAAAAAACTCAACGCCGCGGTGTTCCCCGGCAGCCAGGGCGGCCCGCTGATGCATGTGATCGCGGCCAAAGCGGTGTGCTTCAAGGAAGCGCTTGAGCCCGCTTTCAAAACCTATCAGGCGCAGGTGATTCGCAATGCCCAGGCCATGGCCAAGGTGTTTATCGACCGTGGGTTCGACGTGGTGTCCGGCGGGACCGACAACCACCTGTTCCTGGTCAGCCTGATCCGTCAGGGCCTGACCGGCAAAGACGCCGACGCCGCCCTAGGCCGTGCCGGCATTACCGTGAACAAGAACGCCGTGCCCAATGACCCGCAATCACCGTTCGTGACCTCAGGGTTGCGCATTGGCACGCCGGCGATCACCAGCCGTGGTTTCAAGGAAGCGCAGAGTATCGAGTTGGCGGGATGGATCTGCGACTTGCTTGATCACCTCGGTGATGCCGATGTCGAGGCACAAGTCGCCAAACAAGCGGCTGCGATGTGCAGCGACTTCCCGGTCTACCGCGACTGATCAGCCACCCCGTAAACCCTGTGGGAGCGAGCCTGCTCGCGAATGCGGAGCGTCAGTCGACATCAATGTTGAATGTCAGTCAGCATTCGCGAGCAGGCTCGCTCCCACATTGGACGGTGTGTTGGCTCGCCATTGCCTCTCGAAGAAAGAAAACACTCATGAACCCAATTGTGGAATCAACCATCCCCGCCCCCGCGAAAATGCAAGTCGGGGTCAAACTGCGCGGTGCGGAAAAGGTCGCGCGGATCCCGGTCAAGATCATCCCGACCGATGAGTTCCCACGCAAACCCGACTGGATCCGCGTGCGCATGCCGATCTCTCCAGAGGTCGACCGAATCAAGCAACTGCTGCGCAAACACAAGCTGCACAGCGTCTGCGAAGAAGCTTCTTGCCCCAACCTCGGCGAATGTTTCTCCGGCGGCACCGCAACCTTCATGATCATGGGCGACATCTGCACCCGCCGTTGCCCGTTCTGCGATGTCGGCCACGGTCGGCCCAAACCGCTGGACGCTGATGAGCCGATGAACCTCGCCGTGGCCATCGCCGACCTGCGTTTGAAGTACGTGGTGATCACTTCAGTGGACCGCGATGATTTGCGCGATGGCGGCGCCCAGCACTTCGTCGATTGCCTGCGCGAGATCCGCAAGCTGTCGCCGGGCGTGCAGCTGGAAACCCTGGTCCCGGATTACCGTGGGCGCATGGACGTTGCGCTGGCGATCACCGCGACGCAGCCGCCGGATGTGTTCAACCACAATCTGGAGACCGTGCCACGCCTGTACAAAGCCGCGCGGCCGGGTTCGGATTTCGAGTGGTCGCTGGACCTGTTACAGAAGTTCAAGCTGTTGGTCCCGTCCGTACCGACCAAGTCCGGCCTGATGCTCGGCCTTGGCGAAACCGACGAGGAAGTGATCGAGGTCATGCAGCGAATGCGTGAGCACGACGTCGATATGCTCACCCTCGGCCAGTACCTGCAACCGTCGCGCAGCCATTTGCCGGTCCAGCGTTTCGTGCACCCGGACGTGTTCGCCTGGTTCGCTGAAGAAGGCACAAAAATGGGCTTCAAAAACGTCGCCTCCGGCCCGCTGGTGCGTTCGTCCTACCATGCAGACCAACAGGTGCAAGGCGCAAAGGCAGGCTGAGGCGTGTCGCCTGGAAGAAAATGACAGGCATAAAAAAACGCCAGACCCGATAGGATCTGGCGTTTCTTGAAGATGGCAGGGGCGGCTGGATTTGAACCAACGCATGGCAGGATCAAAACCTGCTGCCTTACCGCTTGGCGACGCCCCTGTAGCGCTTGCTACGTGTGGGCGGGAATTTAACAACTTTCTCGCCGTCCGGGAAGCCCCTGCTTAAAATATTTTTCTTCTAAAACAGCCACTTAACATTAATCGACCGCAGATACAACGGGCGCCACTGCAGATTAAACCCGTGGCTGATGACTGGTCACACAGTGAATGCCACCGCCACCGGCCGAGATGGCGTCGATATTGAGCTGCACCACATCACGGTCCGGATAGAGTTCAGACAGCAGCTCGAAAGCCTTGGTATCCGCTGCTTTGTCGCCGAACTCAGGCGCGATGACCGCCCCGTTGATCACAAAGTAGTTGATGTAGCCGGCCGCGAAGTCCGGGTTGTTCTTGTTGAACTTGCTCTTGCGCGGGTCCAACGGTGGCGACACGGTATGCACTTGCAGCTTTCGGCCATCGGCGTCCGTGGCGTTTTTCAGAATCTCCAGGTGCGCCAGCGTGACGTTGTGGTCGTAGGATTCAGGGTCGTTGTCGAGGTTGGCGATCACCACGCCCGGCGTGACGAAACGCGCGTAGAAATCGACATGGGCGTCGGTGATGTCTTTGCCTTTAATCCCCGGCAGCCAGATGATTTTGCGCAAACCGAGGCGTTCTTTCAGTTCTTGTTCGACCTCGGCCTTGCTCCAGTCCGGGTTGCGATTGGCGTTGATCCAACTGCTTTCGGTCATGATCCCGGTGCCGTGACCATCCACTTCGATAGCGCCGCCCTCGCCCACCAGTTCGGTGCGCAGGTCACTGGCCTCTGCGTTTTCAGATACCAGGCTGGCCAGTTTCGTATCCTTGGCGTGCTGCTGTTTGTTGCCCCAACCGTTGAAGTTGAAGTCCACGGCGCCCAACCCGCCGTCGCCGTCGATGACGAAGTTGGCGCCGATGTCGCGCATCCAAATGTCGTCGAGCTGAGTGGTGACGTAGGTGATGTTGGCAGCACCGCACAGTTCCTCGGCGAGACTCCGTTCGTTGCTGCGGCAGAACACCGTGACCGGTTCATAGCGGGCGATGGTGCGCGCGATCAGGCCAAGGGCCTCTTGTACATCGGCGGTGAAGTCCTCCCAGATTGCGTCCTGTGCGCCAAAGGCGATGAAGGCCCGTTGGTGTTTATCGCCTTCATCCGGCATGAACCATGGGCCCCGGGTGGCGGCGTTGACCCAGCCCATGGACACGGCGGCGCCGAGACCTGCGACCACGGAGACTTGTTTGATGAACTCGCGACGCGTCGACATGTGTGAATCCTTGCGAAAAAAGTAAAGACCGGCACCGGGTGCCGGCCGGATGTCACTGGGCAGTGGCAGTCTTGAACTTGGTCCAGGTGCGCATCCGCGCGCGCATATCCGATTGCGGGATGTCCTTGCCGGGAATCAGCCGTGCATACGTGGCGTCGTCGAGGTAGATGTCCGGATTATTACGCATGGCCGCATCGACGCTCGGCCGCGCCTTGGCGTTGGACGTAGGGTAGCCAGTGAAATTGCTGATGGCCGCCATGTTCTCCGGCCGCATCACGAAGTTGATGAACGCATAGGCGTACTCCGGGTGTTTGGCGTCGACCGGAATCGCCATGGTGTCCATCCATACCGTGGTGCCCTCACGGGGAACGCGGTACTGGAACGTGGTTTTCTTGCCGGCAGTGTCCGACGTCCGCTGCGCTTGGGTCATGTCGCCGCTGTAACCGAGCGACAAACACAGGTTGCCATTGACCAGATCGGTCACCGGTTGCGACTGGAACTTGCGAATGTGCGGGCGCAATTTCATCAGCAGGTCACTGGCGGCGGCGAGGTCCGCCGGTTTGGCGCTGCGTGGGTCCTTGCCCAGATAGTTGAGCACCACCGCCAGCACTTCGTCCGGCGAATCGATCATCGAGATCCCGCAGTCGGCAAACCGCGCCGCCAGTTCCGGTTTGAACAGCATGTCCAGGCTGTTGACCGGCGCGTCCGGCATGCGCTGTTTGATCTGCTCGGCATTGTAGGTCAGGCCGATGGTGCCCCAGGTGTAGGGAACGGTGGCCTTGCTCGAATGCTCATAGTGCGAGCGCAGCTTTTGCAAACCGGGTTCGACGTCATCCATCGCGGTGAGTTTCGACTGGTCCAGCGCTTGCAGGCTGCCGGCGCGCATCAAGCGCTCGGCCACGGTATCACCGGGGAAGATCAAGTCGTAACCGCTGCCGCCAGCGAGCATCTTGGCTTCCAGGGTTTCACTGCCGTCCATGACGTCGTAGATCACTTTGATCCCGGTTTCAGCGGTGAACTGGCTGAGCGTGTCCTCGGCAAAATAATCGGCCCAGTTGTACAGGCGCAGGGTTTTCTCTTCGGCGTGCAGCGATGGTATCGCGCAGCACAGGGCCAGACCCAGGGCGCCGAGCCAGCGTTTGTTGGCAATGTGCATGTCAGACCCCTTGAGTGTTCCAGCGAGCATTGAGGTGACGGCCATCCTGGCTCAACAGCGCTCCGTACATGTCCGGACGGCGATCGCGATAAATGCCCCAGCTCAAGCGCTCTTCGCGCATGGCGGCGAGGTCCATGGTGTGGACCCACACGCCGGTGCTGTCGCGGTCGGCTTCGGCGAGCAACTTGCCTTTGTGGTTACAGATAAAGGACGAACCGTAGAAGCTCATTTGCAGTTCGGGATCGGTGGTCGCCACTTCGCGGCCGACGCGGTTGGCGGCCACCACCGGCAGGATGTTGGCCGCCGCATGCCCGCGCATGGTCATTTGCCAGTGATCCCGGGAATCCAGCGTGGCGCAGCCCGGTTCAGAGCCAATGGCCGTGGGAAACAGCAAGACTTCGGCGCCCATCAACGCCAGGCAGCGAGCGGTTTCGGGGAACCACTGATCCCAGCAGATCCCCACGCCGAGGCGCCCGAACGCGGTGTCCCAGACCCGAAAGCCGGTATCACCGGGGCTGAAGTATTCCTTCTCCTGATAGCCGATGGCGTTGGGAATGTGGGTCTTGCGATACACGCCCAGCAGACGTCCGTCGGCATCGGCCACGCTCAAGGAATTGAAGTACGCGTTGCCAGCCTTTTCGAACCAGCTCAGCGGCAACACCACACCCAATTCCCTGGCCAGCGCGGCGAAGCGCTTGAGCACAGCGCTGTCGCGATATTCTTCGGCCAGTGCCAGATGCTTGTGGCTTTGCTCGATGCAAAAGTAAGGCGTGGCAAACAGCTCCTGCAGCAGGATGACCTGGGCGCCCTTCGCCGCTGCGTCTCGCACCAATTGCTCGGCCAGATCGAGGTTGTTTTTCAGGTCCCAGGTGCAGGGCATTTGCGTGGTGGCAATCGTCAGAAGCGTCATTCGATCAACCCTCCACCGGCCACGCCGGCTGCTGCTGGGTGATGCAATGCACCCCGCCGCCGCCATGGGCCAGATGATTGATCCGCACCGGCACCACTTCACGCCCGGGAAACGCTTGGCGCAGCACATCGGCCGCTGCATCGTCGGCGTCGATGCCATAAGCCGGCATGATGATTGCGCCGTTGGCGATGTAGAAATTGGTGTACGACGCGCAGAACACTTGCGCCTCGGTGTCGACGGCATCGGTGGCTTCGTACAACTCGATCATCTCGAACTTGCGCCCATGGGCGTCGGTGGCCAGCTCCAGGGCGCGACGGTTTTCGCGCGCCACTTCGGCATACACCGAGCCTTGATCGTGGGTCGCGTCGACCAACAACACACCCGGACGCGCAAACGCACACACGCCATCGACGTGGCCATCGGTCATGTCACCGGTCACGTAGTCCGGATCACCCGGCAGCCAGATGGTTTTCTTCACGCCCAGCAAGCGCGTGAAGATCTCTTCCATCTCGGACTTGCTCATGCCCGGATTGCGATTGGGATTGAGCAGCACCGATTCGGTGGTGATCAGCGTGCCCTCGCCGTCGACATGAATCGCGCCGCCTTCGTTGCTCAGCGGTGTGCCGAAGCATGGCAAGCCCAGATGATTCAGCGCACGGCGCGCCAGGCTTTCGTCCAGGTCATGCGCCGACTTGCCGCCCCACGCGTTGAAGCGCCAGCTCACACCGGCCATGCCGAGTTGCGGGTGGCAGACAAAGCTTGGGCCGGAGTCGCGGCACCAACTGTCGTTAACCGCCAACGGGATCAGCTCGATGTTGGGCCCGCACAAGGCTTTGGCACTGGCGATGGCAGACGGGTCTACGACCATTTTTACCGGTTCGAAACGGGCAATGGCGTTGGCCACACGGGCGAAATCCTCTTGCACCAGCGGCAGCGTGACGCGCCAGCCCGATTCCCAGAGTGCCTGGTTGTGCGGCCAGACCATCCAGGTCGCGGCATGGCGAGCCCACTCGGCCGGCATCCACCAACCGTTGTTTTGAATTTCCTGCTGCTGCGTGACCTGCTGCATGATAAAAAGCCCTTTTAGTTAAGCCATTGTGTTCAATAAAAACTGCGTTGGCGGTCTTGGCATGCATGCTACGGCTGGAAAAACGGGCGAACAAACGATGGATTTTGCGCAGAAGTGATTAGGAAATCTTATCAATGCTCAAGCACTGGCCCCCACTCAACACCCTTCGCGGCTTCGAAGCCGCCGCTCGTTTGGGCAGTTTTCACAAGGCCGCTGACGAGTTGCACCTCACCCAGTCAGCCATCAGTCAGCAGATCCGCAGCCTTGAGGCGTACCTCGAACAACCGCTGTTCTTTCGCAGCGGTCGCAGCGTCAGCCTGACCGACGCCGGCCATGACCTGCTCAGCACCACACAGGCGTTGCTGCAACAATTGGCGGTTGGCGTTCGCCGTCTCGGGCAGTACCAGAAACCCAATCAGCTGGTGCTCAACACCACGCCGGCGTTCGCCCGACATTGGCTGTTGCCGCGCCTGGGGGACTTCCGCGCTCAGCATCCGGAGGTGGACCTGTGGATCTACAGCACCGATGAAGTGCCGGACATGACCACCCAGACCATCGACATTGCGGTGCGCGACGACATCAGCTCCCAGGCTGAATGCAGCTTCAAAGTGCTGCACGCCGACCGACTGTTCCCGGCGTGCCATCCGAGCCAGTGGGCGCTGCCGAGCGAACGGCGCACCACCCTGCACGGCGAGCGGGAAATGGACTGGAGTCATTGGGCGGTGGAAGCCGGGATTGACGTTGGCCAGCAGGATCAGGGGCTGAATTTCTCTGATCCCGGACTGTTGCTGGACGCTGCGTGCGCGGGGCTGGGTATTGCGTTGGTGAGTCAGCTATTGAGTCAGAAGGCGTGCAGCGATGGGCTGTTGCAGCCGTTGGTGGAGCAAACCATTCGCGGGCCGAATTGGGCGGTGTTGACGCATCGGGACAGTGAGAGCAGCGCACGGGGGTTTAGTGAGTGGTTGGTGCAGCATCTGGAGGCCACCTGGAGGTAGACGCGTAGAAGGTTTATGAAGCAACAACCTTAAACCCCCACAGGGCTGCCATGCCTACTGCCAGTGTCAGGACCGTACTTCGCGTCCTCCAGGCGATCCAGGCCGCCACAATGGCCGCGGGTATCTGAGGGTTGTCGAACACAAACGCACCCTGTCCATGGGGGTACACCACCGCGGGTAAAACCAGAGAGGCCAGCACACTCGGCGGCACGTACACCAAGGCTCGACTCAGCAGCGTGGGAATTCGCCACCGGCCATAAATCTCGACAAACGAAAGACGCATGACAAACGTGCCGATGCCAACCGCGAGAAACATCCCCCACAAAGCCAGATCATTCATTGCGCTTCCCTCTCGACGTCATCAGTTGAAGCCCTGCTCAACGATTTTTTGCGCAAGCTTTCAATCAATAGCCCTGCCATGACTCCGCCGATGGAAGCCGTAACCAACCCAAGGTTGTATGGCAGCTTTATGGCCAACACAGCGATCAGCCCCCCGACCATTGCTGCCCCCAGACTCGCTGCCCCCCGGATGTTTGGAACGAGCAGCGCCAAAAACGAAAGCGGTACGGCAAAACTCAACGACCACGTCTCCGGGATGCTGGCGCCCAGGTACACTCCGGCCAACACCGATAGCTGCCAGGTCAGCCACATGGCAACAGCGGTTCCGGCATAAAAATGGGGGGCAAATCGACCCAGCTCACCGGATGATAATTTCACAGCACACAGTGCGTAGGATTGGTCAGAAAGCATGTACGACACGGGCCATGTCCAACGACGTGGCAAGTGGTGCAGGTAAGGCGCCAACGAAGCGCTGTACATGATAAAGCGCAAGTTGATGATCAAGGCTGTGACAACAACCGCCACGGGCACAGCACCATTTTGCAGAAGCTGGAGTGCAACCAGCTGAGCCGACCCCGAGTAGAAGAGCAAGGTCATCCCCATACTCATGCCTGGCGACATGCCCATCTCGATTGCCATCACCCCGGTCACCAACCCGAAAGGAATGACGCCGGGCGTCAATGGAATCAGCGTTCGCACGCCGTGAATAAAAGCTTCTGTTCCTGTTCGGTACGTCATGTCGTGCCCCTTACCTGACTTAGCGCTTTTCTTTGAACCACAACGGCGGCATCCGACAGAGTGAAATCGATAAAGGATTGCGCCTGCTTTGTTGCAGCAGACCTACGTCCGACCTTGTCATCGACTTGTAAGCCGATTCACGCTTACCATAGGCCCAACTCGTATTACCGCGGCTGCTGAACCCGGTACTCACGAGGAAACGATTATGGAAAGAACCCGCGCCTGGCGACGTGCACAGGCCCGTAAACGCGGCAATGATAAAGCAGTTCGTCCGCTGAAATTCAAGCCGCAAAAGAACTGGAAGCTGATGTACACCCGTGCCGACAAGCTAGTCAGGGCACGCCAACTCGGCATGAGCTATCCCATCCGCACCACCCGCCAATTGTTGGATCAAGAGTGACAAACCTTCTGTTCGTCTGCAGTCGTAACCAATGGCGCAGTCCCACGGCGGAAGCGATCTGGCACCGCCGCCCCGGCTTCAATTCCCGCTCGGCGGGCACGAGCCCGAACGCACGCAAAACCATCAGCCCGGCGGATATTCGCTGGGCCGATGTCATCTTTGTCATGGAACGCAAACACCTGAATCGCCTGCAGGCCGAGTACGCCCGTCTGCTTGAACACAAGCGAATTCACTCTCTGGACATTCCCGACGACTATCGCTACATGGATCCTGAGCTGGTGGACATACTCGAAGACGCCGTGAAGCCCTATCTCCCGGCCTAGGCTTCATGCGCCTCCCCTGCCATCATTCAAGAACTGACACGCCGAGTAGAAAACATGAACCGCCGTAAAAAAATACAACAGCTGTTAAAGGCCCACGCCAAAAAGGCCAGCGCCAAACTGGCGCCGCAAAGCAAGGAAAAATACATCAGCAAGGCTGACCGACTGAAACTGGAGGCCGAAGCCAGTGCAGACTCGGTCGTTACCCCTGAAAGTTGATCTACACGTCTTTAACGCCATCCACCAGCCTCACCCTGTGGCAGTCAGAGGGCTCAAGTTTTTGACCGTTCGATGAGCGAACCTCGACCGGCATCAGCGGCTGGCCCAACGCGTTATCCCGCAGCACAGAACGCGTCTCCTGGGGTTGGAACAGAAAACGTTCGCCCCACTGCCTGATACTGACCACCACCGGAAAGATCTCCCGTCCTTTTTCCGTCAGCACGTACTCCTTGTAGGCGCTGCCATCTGACGCCGGTCGAATGTCGAAGACCCCGACCTCAACCAATGTTTTCAGGCGCGACGCCAGAATGTTTTTGGCCACGCCCAGGCTCTTTTGAAATTCGCTGAATCGGCGAATGTCGTCAAATGCGTCGCGGATGATCATCAGCGACCAGCGATCTCCGATGGCCTCCAGCGTTCTGGCGACCGGGCATTCGCTGCCTTGCGGTGAAGCGTCTTCGACCATTTTTTTTGCCCTTCCCAAATTTTGGCTTTGCTCAGTCTACTCAAAAGACTGGTTGCAATTTGAAACCTGATTCAGCAACAATCGAATCCAGTTTTTAATTGAAACCAGTTTAGCGCCATGGAGGTGTGCATGACAGCAGATGCCGACTTAATCACCAAACGCCTGTCCACGCAGCCTGCGGGGCTTTCTCCGTTTCTCACGTTATTGTTTTCTGTCACCTGCGCGCTGGCCGTCGCCAACGTTTATTTCGCGCAGCCTTTACTCGATTCAATGGCTCAGAGCCTGGGTGTGGCTTCATCCATGATCGGGGTTGTGGTGACCGCTACTCAGGTCGGTTACGCGCTAGGGTTGCTGTTCATCGTCCCGCTGGGCGATTTGGTCAACCGCAAGCGGCTGATTCTTTCGCAAGTATTGCTGTCTGCGGTGGCGCTCGCAGCGGTCGGCGCAGCACAGCAATGGCTGGCCCTGTTGAGTGCCATGGTCGTGATGGGCTTGTTGGCCGTGGTCGTGCAGGTGCTGGTGGCTTATGCCGCCGTGCTGGCAACGCCCTCACAACGCGGGCATGCCGTGGGGACGGTCACCAGTGGCATTGTTCTGGGTATTCTTCTGGCGCGGTTTACCTCTGGCCTGATTGCAGACATCGCGGGCTGGCGCGCCGTGTACTTTGTGTCCTCAGGGTTGATGCTGACCCTCGCGGCGGTGCTGTGGAGAGTGGTGCCGGTCACGGCGTCGCCAAGGCATGAAGAGTCCTACCTGACACTCATCCGTTCCCTGTTCAAACTGTTCATCACCGAACCCGCGTTGCGCGTCAGGGGCCTGTTGGCCCTGCTGATCTTTGCCGCTTTTTCCGTGCTGTGGACGGCCATGGTGCTGCCGTTGAGCGCCCCGCCGCTGTCGCTTTCACACACGGCCATCGGCCTGTTTGGCCTGGCTGGTGTCGCCGGTGCCTTGGCCGCCAGACGAGCCGGTCGCTGGGCCGATCAAGGTCTGGGACAGCGGGTGACCGGCATTTCGCTGGCGCTACTGACGTTGTCCTGGTTGCCCATCACGTTTGCCGAGACGTCGCTGATCGCGCTGGTCTGCGGCGTCGTCCTGCTCGACTTCGCTGTGCAGGCCGTACACGTCACCAACCAGAGCATCATTTTCGCTGCACGACCGGACGCACAGAGTCGGATGGTCGGCGCTTACATGTGCTTCTATTCGGTCGGCAGCGCGTTGGGCGCCGCCGCCGCGACGCAGGTTTATGCGTTATGGGGATGGATGGCCGTCAGTCTGTTGGGCGCCTTGATCAGCGTGACTGCCTGGGTTGTGTGGTTTGTCACGTTGCAGCGGGTTTCGCAGCGTCACTAAAAAACCCGCTGAACGTTAACGACCAGCGGGCTGTTGCGTACTCCGAACGAGTGGTCTTGTTTTTCACAGAGCCATGTCGGCCGGCGCCTTTTCCTTCACTGGCGCGCCCTGCTCTTTTTCAGCCATCGGCGTAGCGACTTGACTGATCTCCGGTGGAGGCATCAGTTGAAGGATCTTGGCGGTATAGGCCCACTCTTCAGCCACTTTCGCCGGATCGTCGTTAAGTTGGGTACCGTAGCTCGGAAGAATCTGGTGCAGTTTCTCCTGCCAGGCGGGCGTCGCGACTTTGTCTTTGAACACCTTCTGCAGCAAGCTCACCATGATCGGTACGGCGGTCGACGCACCTGGAGAGGCCCCCAGCAATCCGGCAATGGTGCCGTCCTGGGACGTAACAATCTCCGTGCCCAGTTTCAGGACACCACCGGCAGCTTCGTCACGCTTGATCACCTGCACGCGCTGGCCTGCTTGCCACAAGTGCCAGTCTTCGGCTTTGGCGTTGGGGAAGTATTCCTTCAAGGCATCGAGTCGATCCTCGTCCGACAGCATCAGTTGGCCAGCCAGGTACTCGACCAGTGGATATTGTTTGATGCCGACGCGAGTCATCGGCCACACATTGTCCATCGTGGTCGTACTCAGCAGGTCCAGAAAGGAGCCCTGCTTGAGAAACTTGGTACTGAAGGTTGCGAATGGCCCGAACAGGATCAGGCGCTTGCCGTCCAGCACGCGGGTATCCAGATGCGGAACCGACATGGGTGGCGCCCCTACCGATGCCTGGCCGTAGGCCTTGGCCAGATGCCGCTCGGTGATGGCCGGGTTTTCTGTCACCAGGAATGAGCCGCCCACTGGAAAGCCTGCATATTCCCTGGCCTCGGGAATACCCGATTTCTGCAACAGCTTCAGCGCGCCACCCCCCGCACCGATGAACAGGAACCTGGCATCAGTAACGGTTTGGCTCCCGTCCTTGAGGTTTTTGTAGCTGACGCGCCAACTACCGTCCTCGTTTCGGGTGATGTCCTGCACTTCGCTTGACAGCTTCAGGGCAAATGTCGGCGAGGTTTGCAGGTAACCGACCAGTTGGCGGGTCACTTCTCCAAAATTGACATCGGTACCATTGGGGTTCCACGTGGCCGCGATTTTTTGCTTCGGATCACGCCCTTCCATCATCAGCGGAACCCACTTTTTGATCACGGCCGGGTCTTCGGAGAACTGCATGCCGCGGAACAACGGACTAGCCTGCAACGCCTCATAACGCTTTTTCAGAAAGCTGGCGTTGGCATCGCCCCAGACGAAGCTCATGTGCGGGGTGGAATTGATGAACGAACGCGGGTTCTTCAACACGCCTTGCCTGACTTGCCACGCCCAGAATTGCCGGGTCAGCTGGAAGCCTTCATTGACTTCAACGGCCTTCGAGATCGTGACTTTTCCGTTCTCGTCTTGCGGTGTGTAATTCAACTCGGCCAGTGCCGAATGGCCTGTACCCGCGTTGTTCCAGCCATTGGAGCTTTCCAGGGCGACACCGTCGAGGCGCTCGACCATCTCCATCGAGAGCCCCGGCTCCAACTCATTGAGCCAGACGCCCAGCGTCGCGCTCATGATGCCGCCACCGATCAGCAGTACATCAACTTTTTTGGCCTCTTCGGCGTGCGAATGCACAGCGCCAAAAGACAGGGTTAAACCGGCAAGTATGTGTCTCAGCTGTTTCGTGTTCATCTTGTGCTTCTCCCGCAGAGTTACGGTCATCCTTACCGATCAGTTAGCTCTATCGTTGGTGATAGGTGGTAAAGACCTGGTGAGAAGCTTCAAGATCAAGCATCACGTGAGTCCAGGAGCTCGATTGGGTTCTATGCTCGGCACCCAATGAAATCAGGGTAACGAGGATTAAAGAGTCCTGTTTGGGTGTTTGCTTTGTTTTTGTGCCAGATTGAATTTAAATCCAGCCAAAAGACAACTGCCTCCTCGGCAGCGGCCTCAAATGGTGGTGTTGACAGGTCCCTGTGGCGAGGGGGCTTGCCCCCGTTGGGCAGCGAAGCGGCCCCAAAAGATGGGCCTGCTGCGCAGTCCAACGGGGGCAAGCCCCCTCGCCACAGGATGTGTGGTTACACGGACGGTTCTATTTTATCCAGCACGCCGTTCGCCGTGATCTCGGCCACCATGATGCTGTTTGAAATGCCCAGCAAGGCGTAGCGTGCCTCCCCCTCTAGATGATCCACCAAGTGATGGACCATCACGTCGATCGAGGCCAACGTCTCGACCAAAAACACGCCCAGGGTTTCGGCGCTGGCTTTCGGGTCCACGGAAAACAGGGTGCTGCGGGTTCGTGGTTTGGCTTTGATGTCGGCGTTCGACGGAAAGTGGAAGTCGAGGGCGCGTTCGGCGGCTTCGTTGAGTTTTTTTGAATCGGGTTCGTACGGGGATGCCGGATCGGCGTCCGGTGGGTTGGGTGTTACTTTGAACATATGCTTGCTTCTCTGATTGAGTGCCAACCCTCCTGCTGCTAAACGAGAGGGAGGCAGCTGTGCGCAGGTTAGCAGACCGGGGAAGCTAGCAAAGCCGGCGCGCCCGAAGGCGCCCTGCGCACAACCACCATCAAGTGCAGGCATGGGAATGCCCGACTGACAAGCGCTTGTGCACCTTGCTTATAACCCCGAGCTGCTAAACCCGACCACTGATGGGCAGTGGCAGGGAAACGATAGAGGCCAGGGCTAGAGCGCACAAGCCGGCGGATTCTGTCTTACCCGTAGGCGATGGCGCAAGGCGTTGTAGCCTCCGAGTGGTAACCGAAGGCTTCATTTAAACGCGGACGACTTTTTTTGTTTAAGCCAGCCTGTCGACTGAACACGCGGCCTACCTGAAACCGGAAAACCTCGCATAAATAACACAAAATAATCCGCGCTACCCAGCACCCGGAATAAGAGCTGCTACGCTTCAAACATTAACTTTCGCGCTTTCCAAATACACTGGCGCACACCCTCTCTGCAGGCTGATGGAACAGCCGAATGATCAGATCCTGCGCCCAAACGAAACCCACTTCGTTGAGCAAAGGAGTGATCATGCCGCCCCGTAAAAACTCGCCCACCGACAAAAAGTCAGGGCAATCGCAAGACGACGGGGAAGAACGGGTCTTTTACTCACGCAAGGAACGTCTGTACGCCGGCGAGCAGTTACGCGAGCGTCTGCCGCACGCCCTTCACGCCGAATGGAAACCCGCGCGCAAACACCGCGACCCCATCGCGCTCCTCGAAGAGTCCAATCGCTATCGACTGCCCAACCTGGTGCCCGTGCGCTACGGGCGCATGCTGGCCAGTCCCTTCACCTTTTTACGCGGTTCTTCCGGGTTGATGGCGCATGACCTGGCGACGACCCCAACCACCGGTTTTCAAGTGCAGGCGTGCGGGGATTGTCACCTGATGAACTTCGGGTTGTTCGCGACACCTGAGCGCAATCTGATCTTCGACATAAATGACTTCGACGAAACCCTCCCCGCCCCTTGGGAATGGGATGTCAAACGCCTGGCGATCAGTTTTGCCGTGGCCGCCCGCGACAACCGCCTCAGCGATAAAGCAGCAAAGGCCAGCGCCGCCGAATGCGTGCGTGCTTACCGCGAGTACCTGCGCAAATTCTCGAAGATGAGCCCGATGGAAGTCTGGTACGACTGCCTGGATGCCCAAGCGATCGTCGACATGGCACCCAATGCCGAGATCAAGAAAATCCGCGAGCAACTAGTCGCCAAGGCCAAGCTGCGTGTTGGCGATTACCTTTATCCCAAAATCAGCGGTGAAGTCGGAGGGCGACGGCGCCTGATCGATCAACCGCCGATTCTGTTTCATGTCTATGAAAAAGGCTTCGTGCGCAACGTCCATCTGGCGCTGCAGGATTATCGGTTGTCGCTGCCCCATGAACGGCGCGTGCTGTTCGATCGTTACCGTCTCGAAGACATTGCCGTCAAAGCAGTCGGCATCGGCAGTGTCGGTACTTATTGTTTCGTCGGCTTGTTCTTTTCCGCAGAAAATCACCCGCTGCTCCTGCAATTCAAGGAAGCCTGCCCCTCGGTACTCGCACCCTATGCCGGCAAGAGCGAGTACGAGAACCAGGGGCAACGTGTCGTCACCGGGCAGCGTCTGATGCAGTCGTCCAGCGACATCTTTCTGGGCTGGACACGCGGCCAGAACGGCCGCTACTACTTTGTGCGTCAGTTGCGAGACATGAAAATGTCAGCGCCCATCGAAGGCATATCCGCCGCTCGATTGAAGATGTACGCCGAGTGGTGCGGTCTGACCCTGGCCCGCGCCCACGCCAAGTCCGGGGATGCGGCGCTCATCAGTGGCTACCTGGGCAAGACAGATTCCTTCGATCAGGCCATCGGAAAATTTGCCATCACCTATGCCGATCAAAACGCAAAAGACCATGCCACGCTGGTGGCCGCCGAGAAATCAGGTCGGATCATTGCGTTGAGAGAAGAAGAGTTATGAGGACGCGTTTGCCGTAGGGCGCGATATTGTGCGTCTGTCACGAATAGCCAAGCGACTGTCGTCGAATGAAAAGCGCCCCCGATTCGGGGGCTTTTTAATGGGAGTCATAAAAAAGCATCTGGCGCTTGAGCCCGTCTGATCGCCCACAAGGCGAACACGATTGCTCCGCCTGAGCCACGAGTGGCCTGGTGCACTCAGCAGAGAATAACAATATGAAAAGCGTGAAAAGTCTTCTGGCTGCTTCACTCCTCATGACACTGGCCATTGATGCGCAGGCCTATGTATCGAGTCAGCAAGCTGCCGAACTGGGCGCCAACCTGACGCTGGTCGGTGCTGAAAAGGCCGGTAATGCCGATGGCTCCATCCCGCCTTATAACGGTGGCCTGACCACTGCCCCCGCCAGTTTCAAGATCGGCGACAGCATGCGCCCCGATCCCTACGCGCACGAGAAACCGCTGCTGGTGATCAATGGCCGCAACGTTGATCAGTACAAGGGCATGCTGACCGCCACCACCATCGAGTTGGCCAAGCGTTACCCCGGTTACCGCATCGACGTGTACCCGACCCACCGCACCGCATCGTTGCCGCAGACGGTGCTGGACAATAGCCGCAAGAACGCCACTGCCGCCCGCTCCCTCAACGGCGGGATTGCCTTCGACAATGTATTGCCCGGTGTGCCGTTCCCGATCCCGCAATCGGGTGCCGAAGCGATGTGGAATTTCCTGCTGCGCTATCAGGGCGTCAACATTCATTCCAAGTACGACTCCTGGAACGTCGACTCGGCGGGCGTGCCAAGCCTGGCCGTCACCGGCGAGGCCTTCGTCTCCTTCCCGATCTACGAGAACCTGTCGAAGCCCATCAACAACTCCGACCTCTACTACCAGCTGAAGCTGTCCTATACCAGCCCTGCGCGGCGCGCTGGTGAATCGATCATGCTCAAGAACGCCACCAACCCGCTGCAGCGTCCCGGCCGTGCCTGGCAGTACATGCCGGCCCAGCGCCGGGTCAAACAGATTTCGATCCTGGCCTACGACACACCGAACCCAGGTACCGCCCGCGCCCTGGAACTGTATGACTGGACGCTGGTGGGCAAGCAAGAAATGATCGTGCCCTACAACACCTACAAACTGACCTACGCGCGGGATGCCAAGTCGCTGACCACCCCCAATTACCTGTCCCCGGACTTCGTGCGTTGGGAGAAACATCGGGTCTACGTGGTGGAAGGCAACCTCAAGCCCGGCGCCAGTCACATCTACCAGAAGCGCCGTTTTTACCTGGATGAAGACACCTGGGCCGCTGTCGCCTCCGATCAATACGACACGAGTGGCAAGCTGTACCGTGGCTCCTTCGCGTTCCTCAGCCAGAGCTATGACGAGCAGGTGCCGGATGCCACGCCGTTCATGACGTACGACCTGTCGCGCGGCACCTACAACATCAATGGCGTGGTGGGCCCGCATGGCGGGATTCGGTATATCGAACCGCTGTCGACGGCGCAGTGGGTACCGGAGTCGATGGCGGGCGCGGGTATTCGTTAATTGGCGGGGGTTTCAGGGAGCGATTGTCGAGTCATCTGCAAGCGCCAGGCTGGATGACCTCATCAGCGAACTCGCCAACAACGCCTCCAACCCCATCGGCTTGGCGAAGTAGTAACCCTGGGCCTGCCCGGCGCCTATTTCGCGCAGCAGGTCCAGGGTCGCTTCATCCTCGACACCTTCGGCGACCACACTCAGGTCCAGCGATTCGGCCATCCGCACAATCGCCCGGACGATGGCGCGGCTGCGTGCACTGGTGGTGAGTTCGAGGATGAACGATTTGTCGATCTTCAAACCGCTGAAACGGTATTGATGCACATAGCTCAGGGATGAAAACCCTGCGCCGAAGTCATCGAGTACCACCGACATGCCGTTGTCGGCCAATTGCTGCATGGTCAGGCGGGCGATGGCCGGCTCAGCCACCAGTGCGCCTTCGGTCAATTCCAGACAGATCCGCGAGGGCGCGACTCCGTGCCGCGCCAACAGGGCAAGCACTTCACTGGCGAAGTCCGGACGCGTCATGCTGTAGCTGGAGCAATTGACGTGCACCGCAGGCCAATCGGCATGTTCGGGCTGTGCAAGGATCACCGCAACACTGGTGAGCATGTACAGGTCCAGTCGACCGATCAGGCGCAACCCCTCGACATCCGGCAAAAATTCGCCCGGCGCGATCACCCGGCCGCCCGGCTGATGCCAGCGCACCAGCGCTTCAAGGGCGACCAGTTCGCCGGTTTCAACGCTGACAATCGGCTGGAAATACGGCAGCAGTTCGTCAGTGCGTTTCAGCGCGTTGCGCAAGGCCCCTTCCCGCTCGACCTGGTCCGAGACTTCACGGCGCACTTCCTGATTGAACACCGCGTAGCTGTCACGCCCGGCGCTCTTGACCCGGTACATCGCCGCATCGGCGTCGCGCAGCAAGTCGGCCGGCTCGTGATGGAACTGACTGTCGGCGCTGACGATACCGATGCTGCAGGACGAAAACACTTCATGGCCATTGATGAAAAACGGCAGGTCGAACGCCACCAGAATCCGTTCGGCGATTTCGATTACCACCTCCAGCGAGGCCTCAGGCGCCAGCACCGAAAACTCATCGCCCCCCAGGCGCGCCAGCATGTCGGTTTCGCGCAGGCAACCGCGCAGACGCTGGGCGGCCTGCATCAATAGCAAGTCGCCGAAGTGGTGGCCAAGGCTGTCGTTGACCATTTTGAAACGGTCGAGGTCGATGAACATCACCGCCAGGTGTCCTCCTGCGCTGCCGAACTCCGACCACGCCTGGCTGAGGCGCTGTTGCAGGTAGGTACGATTCGGCAGCCCGGTCAGCGCATCGTGGGAGTTTTCGTGTTGCAACTTGGCATTGGCGTGATCGAGCTCGCGGGTGCGGTTCTGCACCCGGGCCTCCAGTTTGAGGTTGGCGGCATGGATCGCCTCGGCGGCCGTGCGGCGTGACAACGCGGTGTCGATGTGCCGCGACACGAACGTCAGCAGTTCCTGGTCCCGCAGGGTATAGCGCACCTGCGAGGTGTAGCTCTGCACCGCCAGTACGCCGCGCACCACATCGCCATCGAACAACGGAATGCCCAGCCACGAGTAAGACCTCACAGACTGATTGGCCAGCTCGATTTCACCGTTCGCCGCCAATCGTTCAGCTTCGCCGACGTTGATCAGGCAAGGTCGGCGCTGACGGATAACGTACTCGGTCAAGCCCCGGCAGCCACGGCGTGCCGGTGGGCAGATGGTCTGGCGCTCATCGACGTAATACGGAAAGGTCACTTCACTGATCGCGTCATCAAACAGCGCGATATAGAAGTTTCGCGCGAACAACAGATCACCGACGATGCCATGCAAGGTTTGAAACAGCTCAGCCATGTCGCCGGGCTGGCTCGACAGTTCGGCAATCTGGAACAGCGCGCTTTGCAGATGCTCGGCGCGCTGTCGGTCGGCCACTTCCTGCCGCAACGCGTCGTTGACGGCCGATAGCTCCAGGGTGCGCCGCATCACCGTCTCTTCCAGGTCTTCGCGGTGCAGAATCCGGTCCAACGCCATGGCCACGTGGCGGGCCACCACCAGAAACAGTGCGCGATCTTCTGCGCTGTAGGTTCGGGAAACGTCGTAGACCTGCATGGCCAGCATGCCAAAGACGTCGTCCGAGGCGTTTTTCAACGGTGCGCCCATCCAGAACTCGGGACGATCACCTACGCAGTAAAAACGGTTCTCGGCCTGCGCCGCAAGAATGCCGGCGGCGTCGATCAGCAACGGCTGGCCAGTGGTCAATACCTGGCCGGTCAGCGACAGGTGCGAAGGGTCGAGGTATTCATAGTGCTGTGACTCCACGGCATCCACGTCGATGATGTCGACGTAATACGGGTAGTCGATCTTGCCGGTGTGCGGGTCATACAGCGCGAGATAGAAGTTCTCGGCGTCGATCAGGCTGGCCAGCAGCTGGTGAACCCCCACCAGAAACACCGAGCGGTCGCGGGTCGAACTGGCCAGGTAGGTAATTTCATACAGCACACGCTGAGTGATCTGCGCGCGGGCCAGGGTATTGGTCTGCACCTGAATGCCCAGGCGCTGGGCAAAATCGGCGAGCGCCGGTTCCGCGGATTCGTTCAAGGGGGCGAGTAACCAGCCCAATACGCTTTCGCCTTTACCGGTCGGCCAGCGGTGCAAGCGCTGGATCTGGCAAAAGGCGTCGAAGTCTTCATTCGCCACGCTCGACGGCCACTGCACCTGCGGGTCGCCCTGCCCGACCAGATGCATTTGTTCACCGGCGCGGTAAACCGCCCACGCGGTGGTGTGCGCCCAGTGGCGCGCCGGGTTCAGCAATTGCTCGATGGTGTCCTTGTTGCCAGCGTAGGTCATGCCGACCGTATCCAGATGTCCATTCATTTGAGATGCGACAACGTCGCAATCGTTCGATTGCCGCGGGGCGTCGGTCAATGGACGAACACTCATCAGCGCTCCCTGAGCCAGTAACTGGCGATACTCACTTTCTGATTGCTGGCAATGTGCCGGTTATCTTCCCGTTTAAAGCTAATGGGAGTTTTTTTCAATCGTTTTATTTTTTGATCACTCTAAATGGACGACCTGCTCACACCAGCAGCTCAGTAATCCACCGGGCCTGCCGGGCGACGTCTTGCAGTTTGTCCTCGGGTACGGCCTGCCGCGCACGGGCGAACTGGGTCAACGTCTTCTGTTTCTCGCGCAGCACACGCTGCCACTTGGCCAGGAATTCCGGGTTGCGTGCCTGCATCTGCAGCGGGCCGAAGTACAGCTCCTCGGCGGTGTACAGCACCGGGCCGGCGCGCTCGGCAACGATGATTTCGTAGTCGAAGCGATTTTCCCGCAGCAGTTCCTCGCAGAGAATGCGGTAGCCATTTTCCATCAACCATTGGCGCAGTGGCTGCTCGCCGCCGTTGGGTTGCAGGATCAAGCGTTCCTGCCCGCTCAGGCGCGCCTTGCCGCTGTCGAGAATGTCGCGAATCGTCTCGCCGCCCATGCCGCAAATACTGATCGCGGTGATCCCGTCGCCCGGCTCGATCGCCGCCAGCCCGTTGGCCAGGCGCACGGTGATCCGCGCGTCAAGGTCACTCTCGCGCACGGTGCGTTCGGCCGCATGGAACGGCGTCAACGCCACTTCACCAGCGACTGCCGCCGCGATGGCGCCACGGCGCATCAACGCGACCGGCAAGTAGCCGTGATCCGAGCCGATATCGGCCAGTCGCGCGCCGGCGGGCACATGGGCCGCCACGCGTTCCAGGCGCATGGACAATGTCTGTTCGTTCAACTGTAGATCCCTTTACCACGAATGTCCGGCACCGTTGGCCGGATCGGGACGCGATTGTGTCGGGCAACGCCGCGCTTTACAAATTCCGGCGACCGGGGCCATGGTTTGGCCCGCCATGGCCCCGGCGAACGTCTTTGGTTAAACCGCAAATCTCGCCACCAGACCGTTGAGTGAAACGGCCAGGCGCGACAGTTCCTGGCTGGCAGCGCTGGTTTGAGTGGCGCCGGCGGAGGTCTGCGACGCCAGCTCGCGAATGTTGGCGAGGTTGCCATCCACTTCCCGGGCGACTTGCGCCTGCTGCTCGGCCGCACTGGCGATCACCAGGTTGCGCTCATTGATCTGTGTGAACGACGAAGCAATCTGATCCAGGGCCTGCCCCGCCGCCTGAGCCACTTCCAGGGTGTCGCGAGCGCGGGTATTGCTGCCTTGCATCGCATTGACCGCCTGCACTGTCCCTTGCTCGATGGCGGTGACCAGCTGTTCGATTTCCTGGGTCGAGCGCTGAGTGCGATGCGCCAGGCTGCGCACTTCATCGGCGACCACCGCAAAACCGCGACCGGCTTCCCCTGCCCTGGCCGCTTCGATGGCGGCGTTGAGCGCCAGTAGATTGGTTTGCTCGGCCACCGTGCGAATGACATCGACGACCTGGCTGATATCGCGTACCCGGCCCGCCAGGTTTTCAACCTCGCCGGCCGTGGCCGTGACGCCGCTGGCCAGTTCGACAATCGCGTCGACGGTCCGCAACACCTGCTGCCGGCCTTGCTGCGCGGTCAGGTCCGACGCCCGGGTGGCATCGGCCGTGGAGCTCGCATTGCGGGCGACGTCTTCCGCGGCACTGGTCATTTCGTTGATCGCCGTGGCCGCCTGCTCGATCTCGCCACTTTGCTGGTGCAGCCCACGGCTGGCGTCTTCGGTCACGGCGCTCAACTCTTCGGCCGCCGACGCCAGTTGGTTGGACGACTCGGCAATGGCCATGATGGTGTCGCGCAGATTGCCCTGCATGGTGACCAATGCCGTCATCAATCGCGCGGGTTCGTCAGAGCCGATCACCACGGTGCGGGTGGTGAGGTCGCCGGTCGCCACCGTTTCGGCCAGCCGAACCGATTGCAGCAGCGGCAGGACGATGCTGCGGATCAAGCCGACGGCCACGACGCATGACGCCAGCGCGACGATCAACAGCACCGCGAAAACGCCACTGCGCGCACTGTTGAAGACGTCGACACTGTGGGCGGCAGCGCCACTGGCGCCACGGTTGTTGAATTCGACCAGGTCGGTGAGGGTCTTGCTCAACGCATCCGCACGCGGGTTCATCTCACCATTGATCACGTCCCGCGCTTCGTCGAGTTGATCCTTGCGCGACAAGTCGATCACTTTGGCCTGTAGCGACATGTAGGCCGTTGCGGCAGCTTTGAAGCGCTCGAACATCGCCCGGTCTTCATCGACGAGAATGGTTTTTTCGTACTGCCCCATCGCTTTTCGGGTTTCGGCCTTGAGCGCGTCGATCTTGCTGTAGTTCTGCTCAAGGGTCTGCGGGTCGCGACTGATCATGACGCGCAGGGTCAGCGCACGGATACGCTGAACGTTTTGCGCGCCTTGACTCAAAGCCATCACCCCGGGTAGCCAATCCTCACTGATTTGCCGGGTGCTTTCACGCATGTCGTCCAGTTTGGATAACGCAAAGATCCCCATCCCGGCAGTCAACACGGCAACCAGGGCGAAACCAATCGAGGCACGCCACGCGATACTTATATTCCTGAGCATATTTTTCTTCTTGTCTGGTCGTCGAGCAGTGGGGTTAAAGCGCCGGCACATCACGACCGGGCTAAATTGCAGGCGACCTTATCTACGCGAGTGCTTTGTGGCCGAGCATTCATTCGACGACAATTTCTTTTCATTTCATGACAGATTCGCAGCATTAATTGGGGGTCATGCCGGGTGTGAATTTAGGTAGATCGCGGGTTCCGGAGGGCGAGGACTTCGTCCTCGAACGCAGCCTCGCAGGCTCGTCAGCTGCTACAGATGCGGGGGCGTCGGGAAGGTTTTAACTCGCCTGCTATGCTGCATCCACCGTTCATTGACTCAGGTCTGAATCGTGGACGGTCGAATCCTGATAATGATTTTTCATATTTTTAGGCAGGCTCTGAATGACTCCACAGATCTTCCAGATTCACGGCCTCGTGAGTTTTACCCTCGCCATCCTCCTGCTTTTCCTTGGCAAAACCCTTGTCCAGCGCAACGCTTTGCTGCGCCAATACTGTATTCCCGAGTCGGTGGTCGGCGGCTTTGTCTGTGCGGCGGTGACGACCCTGTTTTATTTCGGCCTGAACATCGAGATCGAATTTGATCTGGATGTTCGCGACACCCTGTTGCTGTATTTCTTTGCCGGCATTGGCTTGAACTCGGACATGCGCCAACTGCTCAAGGGTGGCGTCCCGCTGCTGATCCTGCTGGTGCTCGCGGGCGTGTTCATCGTCCTGCAAAACGCGCTGGGCATGGGTATGGCCGAGGCGTTTGGACTCGATCCCAAGGCGGGGTTGATGGTGGGGTCTATCTCCCTGACGGGGGGCGCGGGCACGACCCTGGCCTGGGCGCCGCTGTTCGTCGACAAACTGGGCATCACTAACGCGCATGAACTGGGCATGGCCAGTAACACCGTCGGCCTGATTGCCGCTTGCGTAATTGGCGGCCCGATCGCCAACCGACTGATACGTCGTCATCAACTGACGACTTCCGGGGATGGGACGCTGGAAGTCGGCGTCCTTGAACAACAACCCCACCAGTCAATGGACTACTACGATGTGCTCTGGGCCTGGATGTGGCTCAACCTGACCCTGATGCTCGGCTACGGACTCAACCTGCTGCTGGTCGATGCCGGCATCACCCTGCCCAAGTTCGTCAGTTGCCTGTTCGCGGGTATCGTCATTCACCACATCGTTCTCGCGGTGATGGATGAACAACGGCTGAAATCCTGGGGCGGCGCCCGTCTGGGCCTGTCGCTGATTTCGGATATCTGCCTGGGCATGTTTCTGACCATGGCGCTGATGGGGCTTCAGTTATGGCAGCTCAGCGGCGCGTTGCTGTTCATTCTGTGCGCCTTGAGCCTGCAAATCCTGCTGACGGTGCTCTACACGTATTTCGTGGTGTTCCGCTGTATGGGCCGTAATTACGAAGCCAGCGTGATTGCATCCGGGTTCGGCGGGATTGCCCTCGGGTCCACGGCGACGGCCATCGTCAACATGACGACGGTGACGCAAAAATACGGCGCGGCACATCAGGCCTTCCTGATTGTGCCGCTGGTGTGTGGCTTTTTCATTGACCTGGTCAATGCCGTGATCATTGGCCTGTTCAGCGGTATCTAGCGGCAGGCCCTGTTCACGGCGATAGGGATCAGGTCATCAATATTTGATGTCCCGGGCAGTGCGGCGCGTGTCCTGTTTGGTGCTGCGCTTGTCCTGGCGGCATTGTGCGTTGCTTTTCTCACTGGCCTGTCTGCAATCAACCTTGGTTTGCCGTGCATCCGAGCGCCCGGTCTGCCGCGTATCCCGCGCTTCACGCCGCTGCTCTCCCTGCTCGGTCGCGTGAGCCGTTACCGACACTGATTGCACACCCACGGCGACGACCAATGTCGCCAGAGCGATCATGCTGTATTTGCCAATCATGATATTCCTCCCGTTCAAGCGCATAGCTGGCTCACTCGCCAGTCAGTTTAGTCGGCCTCTCAGTCCTCGGGGTATAGCGCGAGATAGCTGTCGACGGCCGTGTCTATCGTTGGAAAAAACGCCGTTTCACCAAACTGCGAGAACAGCCCGAACCGCTTGAGTTTGTCCTTGACCGGGTCTTTCATTTCGGCCAGACACAATTCGATGCCTGCCGCACGCAAGGTTTCGTCCAGTTCGGCCAGCATGTCGGCAGATGTCACGTCGACACTGGTCATCGGTTCCGCCGCCACGACCACCCAGCGCACGGGCGTAGGCGATGTCGCCACGGCATCCAGCACCCGGTCATTGAACAATTCGGCATTGGCAAAAAACAACGGGGCGTCCCAGCGAAACAGGACCAGGCCGGGGATGAGCCGGGCATAGGGAAAACGCTTGATGTCGTGGTAACCCTGGACCTCATCGGCACGGCCCAGTACGGCGGAATACGGCCGCCAGCCATCCCAGAGGAACTCGATTACCGCCAGCAGGATGGCCAGGCCAATGCCCTCGATGGCGCCGAACACTGCGACGCCGACGGTGCAGGCGATGGACAGCCAGAATTCCCAACGTTGAATGCGATAGATACGTCGCAGATCAGTGACCTCGATCAAGCCGATGGCCGAGGCGATCACCACCGCCGCCAGCGCGCTGTTGGGCAGGTCCTGCAACAGGTTCGGCGCCACCATCAGCAGCAAGGCCACCGCCAGCGCGCCGACGACGCCAGACAGTTGGGTTTTGGCGCCGGCGGCCTCGGCCACCGGAGTGCGTGACGAACTGCTGCTGATGGGAAAACCCTGGAAAAAACCGGCCGCCAGGTTGGCGACGCCAAGCCCGACCATCTCCTGATTCGGATCGACGTACGTGCGCGACCGCGCCGCATAGACACGCGATAGCACGCTGGTGTCGGCAAACGAAACCAGCGCCACCGCGCAACCACCGATCAGCACCGGGACCATATCCGCGGAAGTGATCCAGGGAATGGCGAACGCGGGCATGCCTTGTGGAAGTTCGCCGAGCACCGATATGCCGTATTTCGTCGCAAGGTCCAGCACACCGACGGCGATGGTTGCGCCGGCCACGGCAATCAAAATACCCGGGATGCGTTTGTGTCCCTTGAGCAACAGGATCACCACCAACGTGGCGGCGCCGACCGCGAAGGTGACCCAGTTGGTTTTTCCGTTCAGCACCGCGGTGGCGATCGCCCATATGTTTCTCAGTGGCCCGTCGGACTCGATCTTGAAACCGAAGAACTTGGGCAACTGGCTGATCAGTACGGTCAGCGCGATACCGTTCATGTAGCCGTAGCGGATCGGTTTGGAGAGCAATTCCGTGATAAATCCCAGGCGCGCGATCCCGGCGAGGATGCAGACCACCCCCGACACAATCGCCATCATTCCCGCCAGGGCGACGGCGCGATACGGGTCACCGCCGGACAGCGGCAGGATCACTGCAAGGATGACCGCTGCCAGCGAGGAATCCGGTCCCAGCACCAGAATCCGGCTGGGCCCGAACAACGCATAAGCGAGCAGCGGAATGATGGTCGCGTAGAGGCCATAGATGCCGGGTACGCCCGAGGCCACCGCGTAGGCGATACCGACCGGCACCAGCATGGTGGTCAGGACGAGTCCGGCGACAATGTCATTTCGCAGCCAGGCGATTTGATAGTGGCGCAGCGTGTTCAGCCCCGGTAGCCAGCGGGCCCAGGGGCTTTGACCGGCGCCTGCGACGCGGCGTGCAATTCGACCCGGTTCCGGGGCGGAGGGTGAAGAATCTGAATCGCTCATAGAACTGTAACCCCTTGGTACACAGCGCATATTCGCCTAAAGGGCTGCAGCCGAGGGGCTGCGCCCTCCTCTGTTCTTCAACCACCGAGTGCGATGATCGCCACGATCAGCACAGCGCCAGTGACCGCCATCGCCACCCCACCCTGCCAAGGTTTTGCGCCTGCGTATCGCGCCAGCATCCAGCCCGCGATGAACAGCACCGCGATCCCGACCAGATTGGATAAACGAACGGCGAGCGCCGTGTCTTCGAGTAACAGGAAAGGCACGACCAGTGGAAAGGTCGAGGCCACCACCAAGAGAAAGACGCCCAGCGCCCCTTTGAAATCTTCCCAACCGAGGCCCGACGGCACGGACGCGGCCGGGTACTGAACCAGGCGGCTGCGTAACAATTCCAGGGTTTCAGGCTTGGCCGCTGCCGCCACGTGGGACGGTAATGCAGCCGCCACCAGCGTCTGGCCGGTGGCCGCGTCCGCCCCGGCGAGTTTTGCGTATAGCGTGCTTTTGCGCGTCCGGTCGATCAAGGCCCGCAGCAGATACATCACCGCATCCGCGAGCCCCCAGGCCAGGTTGCAACCGAGCGCGGCGAACATCATGGTCCGTTCCGCCTCCTGACCCGAAGTCGCCACGCTGATCGTTCCGGTGAACGTCATCGCCATGAGCAAGCCGAAAATCACTTCTGTGACTCGATCGACCGGGTCGAGAATCCTTGCCCGTTTTTGTTCTCCGGTGTTCGGCATGCGTCCTACCTCGCTGAAAAGTACCCGCGTGGTGCAAGCGTCAAAGGTCAAAGCACCGCACTTTCAGGCGGTGCTCTTTTTCGATTTCACTTCATTGTAGTGACAAAAAAAATTGTCGCTGCCGGTGTGAGCGGGTTGTGAATGGCAGCACATCAGCCTGAAGGCCAAAACGCGCTTTGTGGCAGCAACGTCTAAGCTTTTTCAGGTCAATCTCGTCCCCCCGGGAGATTCCGATGCACGCCGCGCCCCTTTCAGAACTCGATGCCGCCCTGCCCGGCCTGGCCCGCAAGATCCGCGTGCTGGATGCCCTGTCCTGGCCGGATGGCGTCGAGGAAACCTTCCTGGCGAACTGGCGGGCAGGGAAAGCAGCGTTGCCCGACGTCGAACTGCGCCCGCGTGACCACAGCGCCGACATCATCGCCCTCGAAGCCTTTATTGAGCGATGCGATGCGGGGCATCCGGCCGGCAACCACCTCGCCATGACCGCACGAAGTTATGCCACGGCCGGCCGCATGCTCGGGGCGATTGGCACGCCTGCCTTTACCGACTATTCGTCAGCGCTTTATCGGCGTCCGGACTTCTATTACCACCGTCTGAAACTGAGCATGCTCGACGCCGCCCGGTTTTTCCTCAACACCACCGACGCCCTGCTCGGCGGCACGCGGATTCCACCGAGCCCGGCCGAAATACCGGCCGATGTCTTTGCTGCCTGGATGCAGCCGGAACTGGACCGATTCTTCGGCGAGGGGCGGATCACGGTCGTGCTCGATCCGACCCTCGCCGCCAAAGCCATCGCAGGGGTGAGCCGCATCCGTCTGCGGGCCAACGCGCTGTTCTCGGAACTGGACAAGAACCAGTTGTTGCAACACGAAGCGTTCGTGCATATCGCCACTGCGCAAAACGGCGCGCTCCAACCCAACCTCAAAAGCCTCGGCCTGGGAGCACCGCGCACAACCCAGACTCAGGAAGGCATTGCCACCCTGGCGGAGCTGTTCACCGGCAGCATGGACATCAACCGTTTGCGTCGCCTGGCCCTGCGCGTGCTCGCCGTCCAGCAAGCGCTGGATGGCGCCGATTTCATTCAGGTGTTCGAAGGTTTTCTGGCGGCCGGCCAGTCGCAAGAGGAGTCGTTTCGCTCAACCCAACGGGTGTTTCGCGGCGCTGACCTGCGGGGCGGTTCGGCGTTTACCAAGGATGCCGCGTACCTGACCGGCTTGCTCGGTGTCCACACCCTGCTGCGCCTCGCGATTCGCGATAACCGGCCGGAACTGGTGGGCCATTTGTTTGCCGGACGTCTCAGCCTGGGGGATACCGTACGCCTGGCACCGCTGTTCGAATCCGGCTGGCTCACGGCACCGGTCCATCTTCCTGCCTGGGCCAGCGATCTGCGCCTGCTCGCCGCCAACCTCGCCTTCTCTGCCTTTATCACCCGGATCCAGCTGGACGTGCTCGATCTGGACGTGCTCATGGCGTTCGCAGACGAGCACGAAACCGATGCCAGTGGTGGCGCCGGGCCGGGTGAACGTAAATAAATGGCAGATATTTTTTGTTTGCTACGCTTAGTGAGCGGCGTCGAAGTCAGGACCTGTGGTTTGCACAGTCGGCTTCTACTTCCAGGGCATTGATCCACTCATTTCAAACCTGCCTGACTACAGGGAGTTGCAATGCGCATTCCAGTATTTTACGCGCTGTCGGCTGTCCTTTTGTTGAGCGGGTCTAACGGCATGGCAGCCGGTACGACCGCACCTGCGCCCGCAAACGCTGCCGCTACGGCGCCGGCCGCTGCGCCCGCCCCGCTGCCGGCTAAAGATCCTGTGTTTACCCAGGAACAGCTGGATCAAATGCTGGCGCCCATTGCGCTGTATCCCGATCCACTGCTGGCACAGGTGCTGATGGCCAGCACGTACCCTGGGGAAGTTGCCGAAGCGGTCACCTGGTCCAAAGCGCATCCGGACGCCAAGGGCGACGATGCAGTCAAACAAGTGGCGAACCAGCCTTGGGACCCGAGCGTGCAGGCGCTCGTCGCCTTCCCGCAGGTATTGGCAACGCTGGGGCAGGATCCCGTCTGGGTCCAACGCCTGGGTGATGCCTTCCTCGCGCAGCCCGACGATGTCATGAACGGGGTGCAACGCTTGCGTCGTCAGGCCCAGGAAGCAGGCAACCTGCAGAGCAATCAATATCAGAACGTGACCATTCAGAATAATGCCGCGCCAGCACCGGCCCCTGCAGCAGAACCCGCTCCCGCGGCGCCAGCACCGGCCCCTGCCAGCAGCAGTTCCACCATCATCATCCAGCCCGCCGATCCGCAGGTTGTGTACGTCCCCACCTATAACCCGACAACCGCCTACGGTACCTGGCCGTATCCGGCGTCGCCGCCTGCGTACTACCCACCGCCGCCGGCCTATTACCCGGGCCAGGCCTTGATGGCCGGGCTGGCGTTTGGTACCGGCGTGGCCATTGTCGGTGCGTTGTGGGGTGAGTGTGACTGGGGCAATAACGACGTCGACATCGACGTCGAGCGCTACAACAACATCAATGGCAACAACCGCATCAACGTGAACCAGAACAAGTGGCAGCACAATTCCGCGCACCGCAATGGCGTCCCTTATCGCGATAACCGCAGCCGCGAACAGTACGGCCGGCAACTGGACGGTGCCAGTCAGCGTCAGGCTTATCGAGGCGACAACGCCCAGCGCGCCCAGGCCCGTGAAAATGCCCGAGGTTCCATGGACAGGGCCGGTATCGAACGCCCGCCTACCAGCAACCGCGAAGCCCGTGATCAAGTGCGTGATACCTCACGGGCCACAGCCGGCAACCGGATGCAAGCCGGCACCGACAGACCGAACACCGCCAATAGACCGCAGACCTCCGATAGACAAAAGGCAGCGGATAGACAGAATGCCGCTGAAAGAGCAAAGGCGTCTGACAGAAGCCAGGGCACGGCCAGAAACAATCAGGCGAATCAGCAGCCGAGAAAACAGACCGCTCAGACGAACCAGCGACAGGGCAACGCGCAGGCGCGCCAAACGACGCAGAACCGCCCTTCCACGACAGCCGCCAGCAAGGGCAGTGCCCGCAACAATGCCTTCGCCGGCGCGCGCTCCCCGTCCCAGGTCAACGCACAAGCCAATCGTGGCCGGGCCAGCCAGGCATCCGCCCAGCGCCCAAGTTCCGCGCGAGCCGCCGGCCATCAGGTCAGTCGGCCGTCCAATCCGCCAGCGCGTCAAAGTAGGGGTGGCCGTCGTTGAACAACTATCCTCGATTGAAGGCACGCATGGGCGTGCTCCTTCAGGCCTTGGCGATCACTGCCGGTTTGGCGTGGTCGTGCGTGGCGACAGCACAGCAGGAATTCCCGACCCCGGAAAAAGCCGCTCAAGCGTTCGTCGAAGCGTTGGGTACGACACACGCCGATCATGAACGCCTGACCGAGTTGCTGGGTAAGGAATGGCGCAGTTTCATCCCTCGCGAAGGCGCCGAACGCAAAGACGTGGATGCGTTTTTGAAGCAGTACCACGAGGAAAACCACATCGAAAAAACCAATGACCACACCGCGATTCTGTCGGTCGGCAGTAACCACTGGACACTGCCGATCCCGATCGTGAAAAGCACCAACGGTTGGCGCTTCGACGTCAAGGCTGGCAGTGCCGAAGTCCGTGCACGTCAAATCGGCCGCAACGAATTGGCCGCGGTGCAAGCGGCGCTGGCCTATCACGACGCCCAGATGGACTACGCCTCGGTGGATCGCGACGGTGACGGCGCACTTGAGTATGCGCAAAATATTTTCAGCACCCCCGGCACCCATGACGGACTCTATTGGGCGGACGACGACAGCGGTCAGATCAGCCCTCTGGGCGCTGAGTTCGGTAACACCATTGCCGGCGAAGGCTGGCATGGTTATCACTTTCGCATTCTCGATGGCCAGGGACCCTCAGCACCCGGCGGCGCCTACAGCTACCTCATCGGCGACAAGATGAGCCGGGGCTTTGCACTGATCGCCTGGCCAGAGAAATACAACGACACCGGCGTGATGAGTTTCATGATCAGCCATGAAGGGCAGGTGTTCGAGAAAGACCTGGGGCCTGAGAGCGAAAAACTGGCGAAGGCGATGAAGCGCTTTGATCCGGATGACAGTTGGAAGGAGGTGGCTGCGGATCAGGAGTAGGAGGTGTCGTTTACAAACTCTGCGGCGTTGATCGCGAAGCGGTGGCAGGGCTGGCTGCGCCGCTCTCAATGGCAACCCAAGCGCTTTTCAAAGTAGACACGATCAAATCCATCTTCCGAGCGCCGCTGGACTTCGACGTAACCCAGTCGAGGATAAATGGACAGGTTGTCGGTCATCTTCTCGTTCGTATAGAGACAAACGCTGCCAAACCCCAGGCGCGTCGCCTGCGCCTCGCAAAATTGAATGAGTGCCTTGCCGATCCCCTTCCCACGACCCGCTTTGGACACGGCTACATTTTCCAGAAGCATATGCTGGCCCACCGGATAGAAGACGATAAAACCTCGCAATTCCTCCTGTTCTGCGATGCAAAGGTGCACAAACCCGGCAGCGATCTGAGCCCTGAAATCCGCCAGCATCGGTGCAGGCTTTCGTCCTATTACCGAAACATACTGGGCATACGCCTGCTCCGCACAAGCGCGCACTGCGTCTTCGTCGTCTGCAACGGCTTGGCGGATCCTGTGTCGTTCGCTCATGGCAAATCCTGACGAATGTCGGTTAATGTCGGCTCGAGAAGCAGAATAACCCGCCGCACTTCAAATGATGAACGATGAGGCCAACACCGCATGAAGCCCCTGGATTTGACGCGTTTCGACCTCAACCTTCTGATTGTGCTTGAGGCGCTTTGGGTTGAAAAGCACGTCGGCCGCGCGGCCGAACGATTGCATTTGTCCCAGTCCGCAACGAGCCACGCCTTATCGAGGCTGCGTACCGCTTTTGATGATCAGCTGTTCATTCGCAACCCTCGCGGGATCGCGCCGACGCCGCTGGCCATCGAGCTGATGCCGAGAGTGGCGGCGGTGCTCGAGTCGGTCAGGCTCGTCGCCAGTCCACGTGGCCCGTTCGATCCGAGTCGTTTGCAAGCAACACTGTCAGTGGCGGCCACCGACCACGCCGTCATGACGGTCATCGCCCCTGCTCTGGCCAGGATCCAGGCCGCCGCGCCGCAGGCCGTGCTGAAGCTCAGCCCGGCGGATGTCGAATCCGCTCTACGTCTGCTGGACGCAGGCGAGGTCGACATCGTGCTGGGGTCGGGTTCATTTGCCCAAGTCCCGCAGCGCTTTGAGTGCCAGCTAGTGCATAAGGAACGTTTCGTCGGCATCGCGCGCAAGGGCCACCCGGCGCTGGTCAAGCGAGGCAAGAAATTGCACATGGAATTGGATGACTTCACTTCCCTCCCCCACATTCTGGTCTCGCCGCGCGGTGATACACGGGGCGCTGTCGACGATGCGTTGGAGAACCTCGGTCGTTCCCGCAAGGTGAGCGTTACCTGCCCCAGCTTTCTGGCGGTGCCCTTCATGGTCGGTGCTTCACAATCGATTGCCGTTGTTGCCGAGCGGGTCGCCTTGCAGATGCAGGAGACCGCGCAGCTGAGCCTGTTTGAGTTGCCCTTGGCGCTGCCCACTTGGGAGGTGCTGGTTATTCGAGCACGAGGGCGCGCCAACGAGCCCGCCGTCGAGTGGATCACGAACATGATGATCGCCGACTGAACAGCGCCGGCCCCGGGATCATGAATCTCGTGCATCGACAGGCTGTGTAAATGCCATTGGCATCGAGTGCCTCGGTGCTCCTAGAGTGCGGTCGTCTATTCAACCCTCCAGGAACACTTCATGAATACCCTGCCCACGTTGGTCATGGTCCCTTGCTTCGCAGGGGCCCCGTGGCAGCTTGACCAGATGACCTCTTTGCAGAGCCGCGCCATGCGCACCCTTCGTTTGCCCGATGATGTAAGCGATCTGGAAACATTGGCCGACTTCATCGCTGACCAGGTAGAGGACCTCAAGAACTATGTATTGGTTGGCGACTCTTACGGCGCGGTCGCTTCGATCGCGGTTGCGACGCGCCAGCCCAAAGGCCTGAAAGGACTGGTACTGTCGGGTGGTTTTGCCAAGAGCCCTATCATCTCGCCCCTGCTCAAGACATTGGCAGCGTTCGTACCGTTTTTCCCCGGGCTCTTTTATCGGCAGATGACCCTACGGGTCCACGCCGCGCAGTTGGCGTCGGCGTTTGACAAGGAAGGCGAGACCCTTTGGTCAACCGCAAAGAGTCGCGCCTTCTTCGTCAAGGAGACGCCACACAAAGCCTACGTCAACCGCATGCGCTCGATCGAGAAGGTCGACTATTCGGCCCTGCTGAAGAAGATTGACGTCCCCACGCTGATCCTGACGCCCGAGGAAGACAAGCTGATCGGCGAAGAAGCCGCGGGGATTCTGCTAAAGGGCATCAAGGGTTCGCAGGAAGTCATCCTGCCGCGCACCGGCCACATGTTCAGGTTCTCGCATCCTGGCGCCTACTCGCTCGAAATCAGGAAGTTTCTGGAACGGGTAGCGCTTTAAGCGTATGCGCGCGGGGGGGTGGGTAGCGTCTGCGTCTTCAATGCGCTGCGATTTGGGTGTCTGGTTGCGGCTGTGGATTCTATCGGCCAATAGCTGACCTTGCAGACCGGCTGCCAGAGGCCCACTTTTCCACTGCTATGCTAACAACATCTGTTTCTCCACCAGAGACGAGCAGCATGGCAGCACAACGCCAGCACGCCCCATTCACGCTCAAGGCCATGGCCTGGTCGGCTGGTGGTTTCCTTGTTGCCTGGGCTGCGATGAAACTGCTCGACACCTACTTCGAACTGACGTTGTTGGCGGATGCCACGGGCGGACTGCTAAGTGTTCGGGATTGGCTTTTGCTGGAAACACCAATGCCGAATTGGTCTGTGCTGACGATTATCATGTTTTCAATCAGCACGCTGTCTGTAGCGTTTTTCTACGTCCGCAGCACTGACGGAGCGGTCGGCGAGTTGCATGAGATAGAGCGAAAAGTTTACAAAAAGAACAACCCTGAGTTCCCACAACTGACAGAAAACCAAACGCTACTGATGGAGGCTTTGACCTATCACGCAAACTTCAGGAAAATTGCAAATCTGGACTCAATTTGCAAACTGGTCTCACTCAGCAGGCTAGAGGTTGAAGCCGACTTGAAGCAACTCCAGATCAAACATCTTGTGAAGCACAAAGTGACACGAGGCACGTTCGGCGCCACCTACTTTGAACTTACCCTGGCAGGAAAGGATTATGCATTAGAGCGGTTTGAGCTAACGTAGCATCGGCACAGGGAGCATGACCTGCTTCAAAAGAACCACATGACGAGTCCACCTACAACCATTGGTCGCATTCGCTGCAAACAGGTAGCAAAGGATCATAAATCCGCTATTACGTCAGTACCTGCAATTTTCATTCATTGCACATCGTCAGAGGAACGCCCCGCGATGCGAAACTCACTTAAGCATTCGAGATTTCGTTTGGTATTTTTGCTGACTGTTATCTCAATGGGGCTGACCGCTTGTTCCAGTAACGAAAATATTAATACACCTGCCAAAGCAATTGCTCGCCCCCCTATCGATGATAGCGAGACGTCTTCTGTGCGTGTCACTACTAGCTGGATACAACACTCGCTTAGCCAGGCTGAATGCCTGAAGCACGCCCAGGCAGCACTTACAAAAGCGAGATATTTTGTTGATGCAGGAGACCGCTCCGTTTTTGGGTTTCGTCAAGGGATGACGTTTTCGATCCGCTGCGACTACGAAGGCGTTGCATTTTTGGCAGTGGCTTATCGTCAAAGGCCCAGTACTGAAACCCAGGACCGGATCTTGAATGAAATAACCAGGTTTTTTTAATTGGCGATGCGTTCAACAGTAGTGTTGCCTGCTGTCCTCAACGCCATGTTCAGGTTCAACAGTCATCGACAGCCGAATGCTCAGTTTTCGAAACGATTGAGCGACGTGTACGGATCAAAGGGAACATAGCGTGATTGCCGGTCGCGCATGACTTTGACCATGGCGATGTCCGGGTCCACGGAAAAGAACAAGCGCCCGCGCATCGCCACCAGATGATCGAGCAGGCGTTCCTTGTCCCCGACCACGCATTCGGGATTGCGATCATAGGCGCTGTTGACGTTCAGGCTCAGCCAGTGCGTTCCCGGGATCAAGTCGCCGACAAACACCACCGGCCCGCCGGGTAGCAGGATTTCCGGCAACAGTTGCCCCGGTGTGTAGCCGTCGCTGAAATGAAAATACCAGCCGTTACCGAGGCGGGTGTTGCCGGCGATGCCAACATCACCCTGACCAACTCGACCGCGACGGGTGCCAGTGAGTGGCTGCGCGTGGGTACGCTCAGTGACTTCCCCTTGCTGACCGCTTCGCCTCCACCCCTGACCGGCCCGGCGGATTTCCCGGATGAAGTCACCCACATGCGGTGTCTTCAAGACTCTCACCGTCAACAATTACAGCGGCGATGGCACCATTGCGCTCCATACATTCCTGGAGGGCGACGGCTCGCCTTCCGACAGACTGGTGATCGACGGGGGCACCGCAACGGCGCTGGCCACCGGCAACACGGCGTTGCTGGTCCGTAACGCCCGGGATGCCAGCGGCGTCCTTGGGCGAGGTGCCCTGACCACCGGCAACGGCATCCTCGTGGTGGATACGCAGAACGGCGGCACCACCGCCGCCAATGCTTTCCGCCTGGGCAACCGGGCGATCGCCGGCCCCTACGAATACACATTGCATCGGGCGAGCGTGGATGCAACCAACCGTGAAGCGTGGTACCTGCGTTCCAGCGCCGATCCAACCCCACCGGTTCCGCCTGATACGCCTGATACGCCCACGCCCCTACTCCGTCCGTGCCGAACTTCCGCCCGGAAACCTCGTTGTACGGAGCCATCCCGGCCATGGCGCTGGTTTATACCCGCGGCATGATCGACACCTTGCACGAGCGGGTTGCTGAAGAACGCCGGATCCCCACCGACCCGTTGCCCAAGGAGCATGAAGAAACCTACGGCCCGTCGCTCGGCTGGGGGCGCATGATCTTTCGCAATGGCGAACGAGAAAGCGGTCACAACGGCCCGTTTGGTAACTCCCCAGGCTACAACTATGACATGCAGGCCTTCCAGGTCGGTCTGGACCTTTATCGCGGCGAGGACACCGACGGCAGCCATGACCAGGCCGGGGTATCGCTGGCGGTCGGCAACATCTCGGGGGGAGTTGATCACTACAGCGGGATTGGCGCCGGTGAAAACGAACTGCGTGCTTACAGCCTGGGTGGCTACTGGACGCACTTTGGGCCCGACGGTGGCTATGTGGACGGCGTGTTGCAACTGCACCGCTTCGACATCGAAGCCAAACCGCGCGACATCGATGAACTGGACACCCAAGGCTGGGGCTACTCCGCATCACTGGAAACCGGTTACCCGTTTCTGGTCGATGAGGGCGATGAAGAACACAAGAATGAAAACCTGTACCTCGAGCCACAAGCCCAAGTGATCTATTCCCACATCGATCTCGACAACAGCGATGACATCGCTGCCGACGTGCGTTTCAGGGACGTCGACTCGCTGATCGGCCGACTTGGCGTGCGTCTGGCCAAGGACTGGTTCCGCGAGAACGACAAGGGCGAGGCACTGCGTACCAATGGCTGGCTACGTCCCAGCGTCTGGCATGAGTTCAAGGGACAGCCCAAGACCGAGTTTTCATCGGCCAACGGCTTCGTGCCCTTCGAGGCGGATATTGGGGGGAGCTGGTGGGAGGCCAACCTGGATTTGCCGATAAACGCGCGGCGACCGTCGAAGGGATGAAGTCATCGTTAAATGGCGTAACGTTCGAAGGAACGTTCGGAGGGAAGGATTGGCGGCAGATCCTCAATCGCGCAGATTGCCGCCCTGATTTTAGAAGTTGATTTTGAACCCAAGCATCGCGTCATACCCATGGCTATCACCGTCGAACCCCTGGCGATAACCCGCCGAGGCGGTGAACGTGGTGCGTCGGTTGGCCTGGTAATCCACCCCCAGATTCACCTCACCCCACGTGCCCTGAATGTCTGCCTCGAACGGGACGTAACCCGACTCGGAGGAAAACTCGGTCTTCGGTTGTCCTTTGAACTCATGCCAGACACTCGGGCGAACCCACGCGTTGGTGCGTCGTTCACTCTTATCGACACCCTCGGTATCCCAATCCTTGGCGATGCGTACGCCGAGCCGGCCGATCAGCGAATCCACGTCTTTGAAACGAATGTTGGCGCCGACGTCATCGCTGCTGTCCAGATCAACGTAGCTGTAGATCGCTTGCAACTGCGGTTCGACGTACCAGTCTTTGTCGAACTCGTACGGATAGCCGTTTTCCAGCGAGGCGGTGTACCCCCAGCCCCGGGTTTTCAGTTTGTCCAGGTCGTTGGGCTTGGCCTCGATGTCGAAGTGGTTGACCTGCAACACGCCGTCCAGATACCAGCCCGACGGGCCGAAGTGCGTCCAGTACGCGCCCACGCCATAAGCGCGCAAGGTGTCGTCACCGGCGGGACGGCGGGTGTAGTGGCTGACGCCGGCGTCGATGGTGCCGGCCGACAGCGATATACCGGCCTGTTCATGACTGCCATCGGTTCTGACCTTGCGGTAGAGGTCGGTGCCGACCTGAAAGGCGGTCAGGTCGTAGTTGTACTCGGGCGTGTTGCCCAAGGCGTTTTTGCCATCACCATCCTGTTTGCCGCTGCGGTAGATCACCCTTCCCCAACCCATGGACGGGGCCAGAGTGGACTCGTCCTCCTTGGGCAATGGATCGCCGGCATTGAGGCGCTCTTCGCCGACCCGCTCGTGCAGGGTGTCGACCATGGTCCTGCCGTAGACCAGCGCCAGCGCCGGAACTGCGCCATACAGGGAGACTTCCGGACGGAAGTTGGGCACATGCGCAGGGGTTGGATCGGGATCAGGACCAGGGGGTTCATCCGGCACCAGGGCGTCCGAACGCAGGAACCAGGTGTCCTTGGCGCTGCCATCATCGGCGCCTTGTTGCAGACGATATTCATACGGCCCGGCCACCGCACGGCGGGCCAGGCGGAAGGCATTCGGGTCGCTCGCGCCGTCTGATTTGTTCAGCAACTCAACCACCGCAATGCCGTTGCCCTCGGTCAGTTCACCCAGCCCGCCAATATTGCGCACAGCGACACCCGTGGCACCGCCGCTGCCGGTCGTGGTCGAGTCCACCACGAGCATGTCGGAGCGACTGTTGGCGCCACCGCCGTTGAGCGTGGTGTTGAGCAGCAGGCTGCCGCCATTGGACACGAACACGCCGCCGCCATCGGTGCCGGCGGTGGTCGCGCCGCTGATCAGCAGGACATTGCCCACGGTGTTGCTGCCGGCCGCAAGGTCCAGGGTGCCGCTGTGGGTGAAGCGGTTCACGCCGAGTATCTGCCCCTGCACCGGACCGCCCAGCGTCGGCGTGTTAGCCGTTTGGCCCAGTGGCAGATAGGCACCGCTGGCACTGAAACCGGTGATGCCTGTGGCCGGCTGCGTCGCCAGACGAATCACGCCGTTGTTGTCGATGTTGTTGCTGCCCGACGACCCGAGGTTGCTGGTGGCAACGCCCCAGGTATCCCGGGTGCCGCTGCCGGTGCTGTCGGCGAAACTGCGCAAGATCCAGGTGCCGCTGTTGCTGACGGTACTGGCGGCACTGACGGCGTTGACCGAGCCGGTCATCTGCCCCGTGTTATTGAGGGTGAAATTCGTCCCGGGCGTGGTCGCATCCGCACGCACCGCGGAATCGCTGAGCGCGCCGATCACACCCGAGTTGTTCAACGTCTGGGTGGCACCGCCAAGGATCACGCCGCTGCTGTCTGCCCGACCACCTTGAAGGGTCGCGCTGTTGTTGACGCTGACCGCGCCGCCCACGGTCAATGCATCGATCGCCGACGACCCCGTGCCTCTGGTGCTAATCGCGCCGCTGTTGCTGACCGAAAGACTGGCCGGGCCGGATGCTTCAGCGAGAATCCCCTGACTGTTGCTGGCACCGAGCGTCTGGATCGACCCGGTGTTGACGAGGGTCTGCTGGCCACTGACGGACAAGGTGCGGATGCCGCGCTGCTGATCGCCGCGAGCGATCAGTTGACCGCTGTTGCTGACGTTCAGGGTGCCTGTCCCGGTGCCGGAGTTGAACGCATTGCCCGCCAGAATCGCCGCGCCCTGGCCATTGACGTCAATCAGCGGACCGGTGAACGCAACACCCACATTCCCACCCAAAGTCAGTGCCTGTATGCCAAAGGAGCCGATGCCACTGCCGTCGCCCGACCCGGCATTCGAGTGCGTGATGATCGTGCCGCCGGCGTTGACGTCCACGGTGCCAGTCGGTGATTGGGTCGAGGCATAAATCCCGTTGGCATTGCTGTGGAGCGTTTCGATACGGTTGCCGGAATAGTCGACCCGGACATTGCCGCCCGTCGAGTCGACCCGAATACCACCCGCGCCAAAACCGCTGGCGAAGATATTGCCGGAGTAGTCGATAAGCACATTGTTGTTTTCGGAGCTGACGATGATGCCGTAGGCGCGCGTGGTGTTCAGCCCGCCGAGCACGGTGAGATTGCCGCTGCCGGTGACCGTCGCATCCCCGGTGCCGCGCTTGATGATGTAGATCGCCCGCGAGCCGGCAGGGTTGGCCGCGTCGCCGACATTGATGGCAGCATTGTTCTCGATGCTGATCGAGCCCGTGGCTCCGACGTTATCGTTGGCATAGATACCGTGCGCGGCGCCGCCAGTGGTGGTGATCGCGCCGTTGTTGACGATGTCGATGCTGCCAACGGAGGAAAAGGAACGAATACCAAACCCGTTGAGGCCACTGGTGCTGATCGTCCCGCTGTTGCTCAACCGGGTATTGCCGGCGCCGCCTTCGGTGAAGAGGCCGAAGGCGTTCATGCCTATGGCCTGGACCGTCGCGGCGTTCACCAGAGTGGTGTTGCCATTGACCGCGCGGGTGTGGACGCCGGCGTGGTTGCCGATGCCGGCGGTCGGCAAAGTATCGTCGATGATCGGCAGGCCGGCGGACAGCGCATCGTCGTTGTTGACCAGGATGCTGACCCCGGCACCGACGCTGACGCTGGTGTCGCCGCTGCCGGTGGCTTTGGTCCAGATGCCGTTGCCGCCGAGCAAGGTGATCTGGCCGTTGCCATCATGCGTGACATTGATCCCGCCGCCGCCATTGGCACTCACATCGATCCCGTCGTGTTCGTTGCCCACCACGGTGTTGAGGATGTTCAGCGTGGTGCCCGAGGTCACCGAAAACGTCGACAGCCCACTGCTGGCATGGGTGATCGCCAGCGCATCAAGCCCGCTGCCGCCAATGTTGACCGTGTTGGTGCCGCCATCGACGGTCAGCACGGCACTGCCTGCGCCGGCACCGATCACATTCGAGAACACGGCGTTTGCAGCCGTCGGCGGCGTGCTGTTGATGGTGGTGCCACTGAGGATCACCGTTGAATTGGCATTGTTGCCTCGACTGAGTACCGAGGAGCCGGCAGTGGTTGTGATGGTCGTGCCCGATTGAGTAGTGATCGACGCATCGACACCGGCAGCAGGCGTACAGGCATCAGATACATTGTAAGCACCGGCGGCTAGCGGCCCACACGCGGCCTGAGCATCCGCCAGTGTCAGGACATTGGCCATAGCAACCAACAAGGCGCTACGTTTGAAATGCGGGGCAAACCCGACCCGAAAATGGTCGCGAGCGCTTTTCATCAAAACCTCCGTGTTTTAACTCTCACCGGATACTTTTCCAGCCAAGTAGTTATGGCTTGGCGATTACAGCTATAGACCTTAGTTCGTAATTCGCAGATTGGGAAAAATGGAAAGCAGTGACCACCTGATGAAGGCCTTCATGAGGTGTAGGTCGACTGGAGAACTTCCTGACAGGCAATAATCGGCTAATCCCTATGCCGACCGAGCGCAGAATCAATCATCGTTGACCTGAAGCTCATCCAGAAGAAACCCAAGTGAATCCGGGGCGGCGGGATGACTTTTTTCCGAGCGATGTTCATCCCATGACATGGCGTCTTCGGTGCAGAAATCTCCAATACACTCCATGTTCAATTCGCCATCGAGAAGTCCAAGCGGAATCCAGAAGTAAGGCGTTTCGCGTAGAGGGTTGGGCACGGTCGAGCCGCAGTGCGAGCAGAAGTCATTTCTGTAACCGCTGGGTTTGCGCCAACGGGTGATCGCGTCGTGTCCTACTTCCCATTGAAAGTCGCGCGCGTTGACCAGTGTGGCGAGGTTATGGCCGACCCCGGTTTGCTTGCGGCACAGGGTGCAATGGCAGCGGTAGAAGAATCGTGGTTCGACGGCCAGGGAAAAGCGTACGGTGCCGCAAAGACATTGTCCTGATGTCATGTGTATCTCCTTTGAAGATCGATTCATCGGTGTTTTCAAGCGGTGATTCCATTAGACAGAACACCCCCCTGTGGCGAGGGAGCTTGCTCCCGCTGGACTGCGCAGCAGGCCCATTTTTTGGGGCCGCTGCGCGACCCAGCGGGGCGATGCGGCGTTCCGACAAGCCCCCTCGCCACAACAGCTCTCTCGCTACAGGGCTGCGTTTAGACAGGCGGTTCTATTTTATCCAGCACGCCGTTTGCCGTGATCTCGGCCACCATGATGCTGTTTGAGATGCCCAGCAAGGCGTAGCGTGCCTCCCCTTCCAGATGATCCACCAAGTGATGGACCATCACGTCGATCGAGGCCAGGGTTTCGACCAAAAATACGCCCAGGGTTTCGGCGCTGGCTTGCGGGTCCACGGAAAACAGGGTGCTGCGGGTTCGCGGCTTGGCTTTGATATCGGCGTTCGACGGGAAGTGGAACTCGAGGGCGCGTTCGGCGGCTTCGTTGAGTTTTTTTGAATCGGGTTCGTACGGGGACACTGGATCGGTGTCCGGTGGGTTGGGCGTTACTTTGAACATATGCTCGCTTCTCTAATTGGGCGCCAACCCTCTTGCGACTAAACGAGAGGGAGGCAGCTGTACGCAGGTTAGTCGACCGGGGAAGCTAGCAAAGCCGGCGCGCCCAAAGGCGCCCTGCGCACAACCGCCATCAAGTGCAGGCATGGGAATGCCAGACTGACAGAGCTAATGCACCTTACTTTTAACCCCGGGCGACTAAACCCGGCCACTGATGGGCAGTGGCAGGAAAACGATAGAGGCTAGGGTTAAAGCAAACAAGCCGGCCGATTCTGTCTTACCCGTAGGCGATGGCGCAAGGCGTTGTAGCCTCCGGGTAGTAACGGAAAGCGTCATTTAAACGCAGACGATTTTTCTTGTTTAAACGAGCGATCAGCCAAAGGATTTCGTATACCCTAGCCCTACCTCACTCCAAACGATCTGCCGACGTGAACCTACCCAAACTCAACGCTCCCGACCTTGGCAATACGCCTTCGACCTCGGAAATCATCACCCGCCATCTGCGGGATGCGATCGTCGCCGGGCATTTTGCCGAGGATGAACCGATTCGCCAGGACGACATTGCCCGACAGTTCAACGTCAGCAAAATCCCGGTGCGCGAGGCGCTCAAGCGGCTGGAGGCCGAAGGGCTGGTGATGTTCCAGCGCAATCGCGGGGCGATGGTCACGCGGATTTCCGATGCGGAACTGGCGCAGATGTTCGAAGTGCGCATGCTTCTGGAAGACAAGGTGTTGCGCCTGGCCATTCCCAACATGACCGAAGAGACCTTCGCCCGTGCCGAGCGTATCTGCCAGGAGTTCATCGGCGAAGACGACGTCGGGCGCTGGGCCGAGCTCAACTGGGAGTTGCATTCCTGCCTGTATGAGCCGGCGCAGCGGCCATTTCTGGTGAGTCTGATTCGTTCGGTCAACGACAAACTGGAGCGCTACCTGCGCATGCAGATGAGCCTGTCCGCCGGCAAGGAGCGCGCCGATCACGAACACCGCGAGATCCTCGCGGCCTGCCGTGCCGGGGATGTAGACCTGGCGGTGAAGCTGCTGGACGAGCACATTGCCGGGGTCTGCAAAACCCTCTTCGAGCACCTGCCCCACGCACACTGATCGCTGCGTACACTGTGCCGATTTCGTCATCGGCACCGGTTAAATCCATCAAGCCGACACCCAACCGCACGGGCCACTCTAGCGTTCACTCAACCGAATGGACGTGGCCCTCCCATGAAAAGCATCTCCGTCATCGACTCCCACACCGGCGGCGAACCGACGCGTCTGGTGACCGCCGGTTTTCCTGATCTGGGCCGCGGCAGCATGGCTGAACGGCGCAAAATCCTCGCTGAAGAGCATGACCAATGGCGTGCGGCATGTGTGCTCGAACCACGCGGCAGTGATGTGTTGGTGGGTGCCCTGCTCTGCGAACCGGTTGACCCGAGCGCCTGTGCCGGGGTGATTTTTTTCAACAACAGCGGTTACCTGGGCATGTGCGGCCACGGCACGATTGGCCTGGTGGCGTCGCTCGCGCACATGGGCAAGATCGGGCCTGGCGTGCACAGCATCGAGACGCCGGTGGGCACGGTCCAGGCCACCCTGCATGAGGATCATTCGGTCAGCGTGCGTAATGTTCCCGCTTATCGTTATCGCAAGGACCTGACATTGCAGGTGCCGGGGATCGGTCAGGTGACCGGTGATGTCGCCTGGGGCGGAAACTGGTTTTTCCTGATCGCCGATCACGGCCTGCGGGTAGCCGGTGACAACCTTGAGACGCTGACCGCCTACACCTACGCGGTGCAGCAAGCGCTGGACACCCAGGGTATTCGCGGTGAAGACGGTGGCCTGATCGATCATGTCGAACTGTTCGCCGATGACGACCACGCCGACAGCCGCAACTTCGTACTCTGCCCCGGCAAAGCCTACGACCGTTCACCGTGCGGCACCGGCACCAGCGCCAAACTGGCGTGCATGGCGGCGGACGACAAATTGCAGCCAGGGCAGATCTGGCGTCAGGCCAGTGTGATTGGCAGCGAATTCGAAGGCTCCTTCGAATGGCAAGGTGAGCGCATCATCCCGACCATTCGCGGCCGCGCGTTTATCAGTGCCGAAGCGCGGCTGATCATCGAACAGGACGACCCGTTCGCCTGGGGCATTCGCCCATGATTGAGGGGCGTGTGGCCGATGTAATCGTTATCGGCGCCGGCATCATCGGCGCGGCGTGCGCCCAGGCGCTGGCGCGTCGCGGTCTGCAGGTGCTGGTGCTCGACGCCGGCCTGCACAACGCGACGGCGGCGGGCATGGGCCATTTGCTGGTGCTCGACGACAACCCGGCCGAACTGGCCCTGAGTGATTACTCCCTGCAACGCTGGCGCGAGTTCGGGCCGGATTTGCCTGACGGCTGCGCTTACCGCAACAACGGTACGCTCTGGCTCGCCGCCAACGCCGAGGAAATGGCGGTGGCCCAGAGCAAATATCTGAACCTGCAAGCTCAGGGAATCGCCTGCGAACTGATCGGTGCCAGTGCCTTGCGCCAGCGAGAGCCAGAGCTGGCCGAGGGGCTTGAAGGCGGACTGCTGATCAAGGGTGACGGCATTCTGTACGCGCCCGCCACGGCCAACTGGATGCTCGAAACAGCGAACATCCGACAGCGCCGGGCCCACGTCGCGGAAGTCGATGGCCATCGGGTACGCCTCGATGACGGCCACTGGTTGAGTGCTGACGCGGTAGTGCTGGCCAACGGCACTCAGGCCAATCAACTGTGCCCCGAGTTGCCCATCGAGCCGAAAAAAGGCCACTTGCTGATCACCGACCGCTACCCCGCCACGGTCACTCACACGCTGGTGGAACTGGGTTACGTCACCAGCGCCCACAACGCCAAAGGCCCGTCGGTGGCCTGCAATATTCAACCGCGTCCGACCGGGCAATTGTTCATCGGCGCCTCGCGGCAATTCGGCACGACCGACCCGGAGGTCGAAGGCTGGATGCTCGCGAAGATGCTCAAGCGTGCGGCCGGCTACATGCCGGGGTTGGCCCAACTGAATGGCATTCGCGCGTGGACCGGGTTTCGTGCCGCCAGCCCTGACGGTTTGCCGCTGGTGGGTCAGCACCCGCAACGTCAGGGCTTGTGGCTGGCGGTCGGGCATGAAGGACTGGGGGTAACTACTGCGCCCGGCACCGCGGATTTGCTGGTCGCGCAACTGTTCAACGAAACCCCGCCACTGGCCGCGCGACCCTATCTGCCCCAGCGTTTCCTCGGAGAACCTGTGTATGCCTGAATTGATGCTCGACGGACAGGCCCTGAAGGTCGCCGACGGCACCAGCGTCGCCGCCGCCCTGGCGCTGGGCGGCAACGGTTGCAGCCGCACCTCGGTCAGCGGACAACGCCGCGCACCGCTGTGCGGCATGGGCATTTGCCAGGAATGCCGGGTGACCATCGACGGTCGCCGACGCCTCGCCTGCCAGACCCTTTGCCGTGACGGCATGCAGGTGGAGACACAGCCATGAACGAATACGCCGACCTGTTGATCATCGGTGCCGGCCCCGCCGGTATGGCCGCCGCACTGGCCGCGGCCCCCAGTGGCGCACGCATTGTCATGCTCGACGACAACCCGTTGGCGGGCGGGCAAATCTGGCGCGACGGCCCTCAAGCCAACCTCCCCGCTCAGGCCCGTCAGCTACGCGAACGCTTGCAGTCCCACGGCAATATCCGCCATCACAGCGGCACGCGAGTGATCGCCAATCCGGGCCCGAAGCAACTGCTGGTCGAAGACGACGAAAACGGCTGGTTGATCAGCTATGACAAATTGATCCTGTGCACCGGTGCCCGCGAGTTGCTGCTGCCCTTTCCCGGCTGGACGCTGCCTGGGGTGACCGGGGCCGGGGGTTTGCAGGCACTTATCAAATCCGGACTGTCTGTGCGCGATGAACGCGTGGTGATCGCCGGAAGCGGGCCCCTGTTATTGGCCAGTGCGGCGACCGCCACAAAACACGGCGCATCGGTGCTGCGCATCGCCGAGCAAGCTTCGTTAACCTCGGTCGCCGGTTTCGCTGCGCAACTGCCGCGCTGGCCGGCGAAATGGCTGCAATCGTTCAGCCTGTTCAACCGGCATTATCGGGCAGGCACACATGTGCTGGCTGCGTTTGGCTCCGACCGACTCGAAGGCGTGCGCCTGCAACAGCAAGGCAAAATCGTCGAGCTGGAATGTGATCGACTGGCCTGTGGGTTCGGTCTGATCCCGAACATCCAATTGGGTCAGGCATTGGGTTACGCCATTGAAGGGCAAGCGTTGGCGGTGGATGTTTGGCAGGCCAGTAACCGCGCCGATCATTACGCGGCGGGCGAATGCACCGGATTCGGCGGCAGCGAATTGGCCCTGGCCGAAGGTGCGATTGCCGGGCACAGCGCCGTGGGTGAAGTTGAACAAGCCCGCGAATGGTGGCCACGCCGGGCACGCTGGCAGGGTTTCGCCAACGCACTGAATCAGGCCTTCGCCCTCGACCCGCGACTGAAGTCCCTGGCCCGCCCCGACACCCTGGTCTGTCGCTGTGAAGACGTGCCCTACGCCGCGCTGAGCGAACACAGCGACTGGCGCTCGGCCAAGCTCGCCAGCCGTTGTGGCATGGGCGCCTGTCAGGGGCGTGTGTGCGGCGCAGCGGTTGAGCACTTGTTTGGCTGGCAACCCTCGGCGTCGCGCCCACCGTACAGCCCGGCGCGGATCGAGACGTTGATGTGCCTGGACGACACGCCGCCCGCGTGATGAGCATGGCTGGGGTTTCGGTCATTGGGGTTTCGGTCGTGAGGCCGAGCCTCTATGATCCGCAGGTCGCCCTCGGACCTCCCAGCGCTATGTACCCCTCACTCACCACCTTCAAACCCTGCGACCTGCCGACGCTGTTAAGCAATCTTCAGCCGATCGCGCCGCTGCTCGATACCCTGTCGGACGTGGTGTTTTTCATCAAGGATCGCGACGCCCGTTACGCCTTCGTCAACCAGACGCTGGCGCGGCGTTGCGGTTTTAAACACAGCGATCAATTGCTCGGGCTCACCGCCGACAGGGTGTTCCCGGAAAACTTCGGGCCGCTGTACACCGAGCAGGATCGACGGGTGTTATCCAGCGGCCGGATGCTCACCGACCAACTGGAACTGCACCTGTATTTCGGCAACCAGCCGATCTGGTGCCTGACCCACAAACTGGCCCTTCACGACGAACAGGGTCACATCGTCGGCCTCGCCGGCATCTCCCGGGATTTGCCAACGCCGCAGTCCACTCACCCGGCGTACCTGAAGCTCGCCGCCGTGGATGCGCATATCCGTAGCCACTTTGCGCGGCCCATCAGCCTCTCTGAATTGACGGCGATTGGCGGCTATTCCGTCGCGCAACTGGAGCGTCACTGCAAACGGGTGTTCCAGCTCACACCGCGGCAGATGATTCACAAGGCGCGCCTGGAAGAAGGTTCGCGCCTGCTGTTGAGCACCGACCTGCCCATCACCGAAATCGCCCTGCGCTGCGGTTACACCGACCACAGTGCGTTCAGTCGGCAGTTCCGTGCACTGACCAGTTTGTCGCCGAGTCAGTACCGCGATAATCAGCGTTAAACCCGTCACCGGTGTTCCCTAAAGGGGCGCCCGCACCACCATTGCTCCCATCTGTAACACCGGCACGCAGGTCGCCGGCGCGGTGTCGCGCCACGGCAAACCTTCTACTTCAAGGGCTGACGCTAAATTCACGGTGCTGACTGGAAATCGGCACGTTGATTGCTATTGTTAATATCGTATACGAAATCCTCAATACGATATTTCAACAGCACTTCACACGAACGAGGCCTCTATGAAAAACCCCGCATTTGCCGTAGCCCTCAGCGCTGTTCTCAGTACCTCCTTTGTCGCCAGCGCCCAGGCGGACAAGCTCGACGACATCATCGGTTCGGGCAAGCTGCGCTGCGCCGTGACCCTGGACTTCCCACCGATGGGTTTCCGCGATGCCGGTAACAACCCGGCCGGTTTCGATGTGGACTATTGCCGCGACCTGGCGAAGATCCTTGGGGTCGAGGCTGAAGTGGTCGAGACGCCGTTCCCGGACCGCATTCCGGCGCTGGTCTCCGGGCGGGCCGACGTGATTGTCGCCTCCACCTCCGACACCCTCGAACGGGCCAAGACTGTCGGGCTGACCGTGCCCTACTTCGCCTTCCAGATGGTGGTGCTGACCCGCGACGATACCGGCATCAATGGCTTCGACGACCTCAAGGGCAAACCCGTGGGTAACACCAGCGGCACCTATGAGGCCATTGCCCTTGAGAAAGACGTGAAGAATTGGGGCACCGGCAGCTTCCGCGCCTACCAGTCGCAGAACGACACGTTGCTGGCCGTCGCCCAGGGGCACATCGACGCCACCGTGGTCACCAACACCGTCGCTGCCGCCACCCTCAAATCGGGGAAATACAAAAACCTCAAAGTCGCCGGCAACGCGCCGTACGTGATCGACTACGTATCTCTCGGCGCCAAGCGCAGCGAGTATGGCCTGCTCAACTACCTCAACCTGTTCGTCAACCAACAGGTGCGTACCGGTCGCTACAAAGAGCTGTTCGTCAAATGGGTCGGCACCGATATCTCGCCGGCCAACCTGACCGTGCCACAGGTCTACTACTAAGGTGTCCGGCATGCCTGGGTCTGTTTCTCTGACCGGTCGTAGCCTGGTCGCGGGCGCCGCTCAAGGTGCCCTGTTGTTCGCCGATGTCGGGTTGAGTTTCTGGGGCGGCGTTGATTCCGCCAGTGGCGAGGTCATCGATCGCCACCACCCGCTCAGCGGCGAATTCCTGTCGGGGTGTGTGCTGGCGATTCCCAGCGGACGCGGTTCGTGCACCGGCAGCAGCGTGTTGATGGAACTGATCAGCAACGGCCATGCACCGGCGGCACTGGTGCTGGCCGAGCCGGATGAGATCCTGACCCTGGGCGTGCTGGTCGCGCAGACCATTTTTACCCGTTCCCTGCCGGTGCTCTGCATCGGCCGGGAGGCCTTCGCGACGTTGCGCGATCACGCTTTCGCCAGAGTGGATGGCGACACGCTGAACCTGTTCGAAAACCTGCCCGGCGATGCCTGGCAGGCACTCGACAAACCCGTGCCCACCGACAGCCGCGCTTCAATTGAACTCACCGGGTTTGATCAGGCACTGCTCGACGGCCAGCACGGTCAAGCCGCGCAAATGGCCATGCACATCGTGCTGCGCATGGCCGAGCTGCAAGGGGCGCGAAGCCTGGTGGATGTCACCCAGGCGCACATTGATGGCTGCATCTACACCGGACCTGCAAGCCTGCGCTTTGCCCAGCAGTTGGTGGAATGGGGGGCCAAAGTGCGGGTGCCGACCACCCTCAATTCGATTTCCGTGGACCAGCGTCGCTGGCGCGAATTGGGCATCGACCCGGCCCTCGGCGAGCCGGCCAGCGCCTTGGGCGATGCTTATATGGCGATGGGCGCACAACTGAGCTACACCTGCGCGCCCTACCTGCTCGACAGTGCGCCCAAGGCCGGCGAGCAGATTGTCTGGGCCGAATCCAATGCCGTGGTCTACGCCAACAGCGTGCTCGGCGCCCGCACCCTGAAGTACCCGGACTACCTCGACATCTGCATCGCCCTCACTGGCCGAGCCCCGCTGATCGGCTGCCACCTGGACGCGCAACGCAAGGCCCGGTTGCAGATCGAGTTGCTGGCACTCGGTGAACTGGACGACGCGTTCTACCCGTTGCTCGGTTATCACATCGGCACGCTGGCCGGCAGCCGCGTGCCGCTGGTGCTGGGCCTGGAAAATCGCAAGCCGACCCTGGACGATCTCAAAGCGTTCGGCGCCGCGTTTGCCACCACTTCGGCGGCGCCGCTGTTTCATATCGCCGGGGTCACACCGGAAGCGATTGATCCGGCCAATGTGGTGGAACCGAATGTCGAACTACCCGTGGAAAAAATCCGTCTGAAAGACCTGCTGGTGAGTTGGCGCGAGCTTAACAGTGCCCGCGATCACCGCGTGGATGTGGTGTCGCTGGGCAACCCGCATTTTTCCCTCAGCGAATTCGCGCATCTGGCGAAGCTGTGCCGGGGTCGGCACAAACACCCGAGCGTCGTACTCGCCATCACCTGCGGCCGTGCAGTGCTGGAGCAGGCGCGCGAGGCCGGGCATATCGCGGTGATCGAGGCCTTCGGCGCCACGCTGGTCACCGACACCTGCTGGTGCATGCTCGGCGAGCCAGTAATTCCACCCGCCGCCACCACGCTGATGACCAACTCCGGCAAATACGCCCACTACGCACCGGGCCTGGTGGGCCGCAAGGTGCATTTCGCCAGCCTTGCCGAGTGTGTCGATACCGCGTGCAACGCCATCGCCAGCGGACGTCTGCCGGCCTGGCTGCAACCCGCCGCCCAACTGGAGAGCCCTGCGCATGTTTGACTACACCTTCCAATGGCGCTCTGCCCTGCGCGCCTTGCCGGACATGCTCGCCGGCGCCGTGGTCACGTTCGAGACCGCGGCCCTGTCGATGATCTTCGGCGTCCTGATCGCACTGGCCCTGACGGTCATGCGCGAAAGCAAACAGCCGCTGCTGCGCGGCATCGGCAACGGCTGGGTGTCGATTGCCCGCAACACGCCGTCGCTGTTCCAGATTTACATCCTGTACTTCGGCCTCGGCTCGCTCGGGATGCACGTCAGCTCGTGGCTCGCGCTGCTGGCCGGGATCACGTTCAACAACGCCGGCTACCTCGCGGAAAACTTTCGCGGCGGGCTCAAGGCTGTGCCCCAAACCCAGGTGCGTGCCGCGCGGTCACTGGGCATGAGCGCCTTTCAGACCTACCGCATGATCATCGTCCCGCAGTTGCTGCGCATCGTCTTCTACCCGCTGACCAACCAAATGGTCTGGGCGGTGCTGATGACGTCGCTGGGGGTGATCGTCGGGCTGAACAATGACCTGACCGGGGTGACCCAGGACTACAACGTCAAAACGTTCCGCACCTTCGAGTACTTCGCGATTGCGGCGGTGCTGTATTACGCGATTGCCAAGACGATCGTCGCGACGGCCCGGCTGATGGCCTGGCGGTTGTTCCGTTACTGAGGAGCTGTCCATGTTTGCCACCGGTTTTTCCTCGAATGACCTGATGTTCCTGCTCAATGGCGCCTGGGTCACGCTGCAATTGACGTTCTGGTCGATCATTCTCGGCTCCATCGCCGGGCTGCTGTTTGGCTTGCTCCGGGCCTTGTTGCCACGGGCCAGTTTGCCGCTGGCCTGGGTGTTGGACGTGTTTCGCAGCGTGCCGTTGTTGATCCAGTTCGTGCTGTTCAACTCACTCAAAAGCATCGTCGGCCTGAACATCAGCGCCTTCAGCGTCGGCTGCATCGTGCTCGGTGTGTACACCGCTGCGTACTTCACCGAGATCGTGCGCGGCGGCGTGTTGGCGGTGCCGTTCACGGTACGCCGGGCCAGCCGTTCACTGGGCCTGAGTTTCTTGCAGGACCTGCGCTGGATCGTCCTGCCGATGGCCACGCGCGTCGCCTTCCCTGGCTGGCTGAACCTGGTGCTCGGGGTGATGAAAGACACCGCGCTGGTGATGTGGATCGGCATCGTCGAGCTGCTGCGCGCTTCACAAACCATCGTCACCCGCATCCAGGAACCGTTGCTGGTGCTGTGCATCGCGGGCCTTATCTACTACGTCATGAGCCTGGTGGTTGCACGCCTCGGCGCTCGTCTGGAAAGAAGGTGGCAGGAAAATGATTGAGATCGATAACGTACACAAATCGTTCGGCAACCTCGAAGTGGTCAAGGGCGTGAACCTGACCGTGAACAAGGGTGAAGTGGTGTCGATCATCGGCGGCTCCGGCTCTGGCAAGTCCACGCTTCTGATGTGTATCAACGGGCTGGAGCCGATCCAGAAAGGCAACATTCGCGTCGACGGAGTCGAGGTGCATGACAGCGCCACCGACCTCAACCGTCTGCGGCAGAAGATTGGCATCGTGTTCCAGCAATGGAATGCCTTTCCGCACCTGACGGTCCTGGAAAACGTCATGTTGGCCCCGCGCAAGGTGCTGGGCAAAAGCAAGGCCGAAGCCGAGGAACTGGCGGTGCAACAACTGACCCACGTCGGTCTGGGCGACAAGCTCAAGACCTTCCCCGGCAAGCTCTCCGGCGGTCAACAGCAACGCATGGCCATCGCCCGCGCCCTGGCGATGTCGCCGGACTACATGCTGTTCGACGAAGCCACGTCCGCCCTCGACCCGCAACTGGTGGGCGAGGTGCTGGACACCATGCGCATGCTCGCAGAGGACGGCATGACCATGGTGCTGGTGACCCACGAGATCCGCTTTGCCCGCGATGTGTCCGACCGGGTGGCGTTCTTTCGTAATGGGTTGGTGCATGAGATTGGGTCGCCGGATCAAGTGATCGGGAATCCGGTGCATGCGGAGACTGCGGCGTTTCTCAAATCAGTGAAATAGCGGATGGCCCTTTCGCGAGCAGGCTCGCTCCCACAGGGTTTGGTGGTGTACGCAAATCACTGTGGGAGCGAGCCTGCTCGCGAAGAGGCCCGCACAGACAAAACAAGGAATAAACCATGCGCTCATCAAAAGTAATCCACGTCGTCAGCTGCCACGCCGAAGGCGAAGTCGGTGACGTGATCGTCGGCGGTGTCGCCCCGCCACCCGGCGCCACCGTGTGGGAACAGTCACGCTGGATCGCCAAGGACGACACCCTGCGCAATTTCGTGCTCAACGAACCGCGCGGTGGCGTGTTTCGCCACGTCAACTTGTTGGTACCGGCCAAGGACCCGCGGGCGCAGATGGCCTGGATCATCATGGAGCCGGCGGACACGCCACCGATGTCCGGTTCCAACTCACTGTGCGTGGCCACGGTGTTGCTCGACAGTGGCATCCTGCCGATGACCGAGCCGCAAACCCGGCTGGTGCTGGAAGCCCCCGGCGGTCTGATCGAGGCCGTCGCCGATTGCCGTGACGGCAAGGTTGAACGGGTGGAAATCAAGAACGTGCCGTCCTTCGCCGACCGCCTGGATGCCTGGATTGAAGTCGAGGGCATCGGTTCATTGAAGGTCGATACGGCATACGGTGGCGACAGTTTCGTGATTGCCGACGCCAAGGGCCTGGGCTTTTCCATCCGCCCGGACGAGGCCGCCGATCTGGTGGCGGTCGGGCTGAAAATCACCCGCGCCGCCAACGAACAATTGGGCTTCGTGCATCCGCTGAACCCGGAGTGGTCGCACATTTCCTTCTGTCAGATCGCCGCGCCCATCGTCTACGAGAATGGCATCGCCACCGGCGCCAACGCGGTGGTGATTCAACCCGGCAAAATCGACCGATCCCCTACCGGCACCGGCTGCTCGGCGCGCATGGCCGTGATGCACGCGAAGGGCTTGATGCAGGTCGGCGAGCGTTTTATCGGCCGTTCGATCATCGGCTCCGAGTTCCACTGCCGCATTGATTCGCTGACCGAAGTGGCCGGCCGCGCTGCCATCTACCCGTGCATTTCCGGACGGGCCTGGATCACCGGCACTCACCAATTGCTGCTCGATCCGAGCGATCCATGGCCACAGGGCTATCGCCTGTCCGATACCTGGCCGGGTGCTTAATCCCGAACACCCAGACCAACGGCTACAAAATTCCCTGAAATATCCGAAATAGCACTGGCCGAATCTTTTCATTTTAAATATCGTATACGAAATACAATTAACGACCCGGAGGCAACAAATGAGCAAGCGTATTAACTGGAGTGGCGTCTTCCCCGCGGTGACCACTCAATTCAACGATGACTTCACCATCAACCTGGACAAGACCCATCAGGTGATTTCCAACGTGATCCGCGATGGTGTGTCGGGTCTGGTGGTATGCGGTTCGGTCGGTGAAAACACTTCGTTGACCGCCGAAGAAAAAATCGCTGTCACCGAAGTCGCTGTCGATGCGTCTCGCGGCCGGGTGCCGGTGATTTGTGGCGTGGCCGAATTCACCAGCGTGCAAGCGGCCAAAGTGGCCAACGCCGTGCGCAAGGTGGGCGTCGATGGCGTGATGCTGATGCCGGCGCTGGTCTACAGCTCCAAGCCGTTTGAAACCGCCGAGCACTATCGCTACGTGGCCAAGCATGCCGACGTGCCATTGATGGTCTACAACAACCCGCCGATCTACAAAAACGATGTCACCCCGGACATCCTGATTTCCCTGGCTGACTGCGACAACGTGGTGTGCTTCAAGGATTCCTCCGGCGACACCCGCCGATTCATCGACGTGCGCAATGAAGTCGGCGACCGCTTTGTGCTGTTCGCCGGCCTCGATGACGTGGTGCTGGAAAGCATCGCCGTGGGCGCCGAAGGCTGGGTCTCGGGCATGTCCAACGTGTTCCCGAAAGAAGGCGAAACCATCTTCCGCCTGGCCAAGGCCGGGCGTTTTGCCGAAGCCATGCCGATCTACGAATGGCTGATGCCGATCCTGCACCTGGATGCCCGTGCCGACCTGGTGCAGTGCATCAAGCTGTGCGAAGCCATCGCCGGTCGCGGCAGCGCGCTGACCCGTCCGCCACGCCTGGCCCTGCCGGAAGCGGATCGCCTGTTCGTCGAACAGATCATGGCCAAGGCCCTGGCGAACCGTCCGCACCTGCCGGACGTCGGTCTCTGAGTGAGTGCCGGGCGGGCCTTGGAGGCCCGGCCCGGCTGCCTGTTTTCGCGCCTCTACAGGAAACGTCAGCATGCCCAATCATCAACACACTCAACGCGCAACCACACCCTCCGGACTCAAGCGCGTCGTGGCCGCCGCCATGGCCGGTACCGTCGCGGAGTGGTATGAATTCTTTCTCTACGGTACGGCCTCGGCGTTAGTCTTCGGCCAACTGTTCTTTCGCCAGACCGACAGCCCCGTCGACGGCATCATCGCCGCGTTCGCGCTGTACGCCGTGGGCTTTCTCGCTCGACCGCTGGGTGGCCTGGTGTTCGGTCACTACGGTGACAAATTCGGCCGCAAGCGCTTGCTGCAATTGAGCCTGGTGGTGGTCGGCATCACCACGTTCCTGATGGGCTGCCTGCCCGGATTCGACCAGATCGGTTACGCGGCGCCGGTATTGCTGGTGCTGTTGCGGCTGATCCAGGGGTTCGCCTTTGGCGGTGAATGGGGCGGCGCGATTTTGCTGGTGTCCGAACATTGCCCGGACAATCGCCGGGGCTTCTGGGCCAGTTGGCCGCAAGCGGGTGTGCCGGCCGGAAATCTGGTGGCGACCGTCGCCCTGCTGCTGTTGTCGTCGAACCTGTCGGAGCAACAATTTCTCGCCTGGGGCTGGCGCGTGGCGTTCTGGTTCTCGGCAGTGGTGGTGTTGATCGGCTACTGGATTCGCACCAGCGTCGATGACGCACCGATCTTCAAGGAAGCCCAGGCGCGTCAGGCGCAAACCAAGCAACAACAATTGGGCGTGGTCGAAGTGCTGCGTCACCATTGGCGTTCGGTGTTGGTGGGCATCGGCGCGCGCTTTGCCGAAAACATTCTCTACTACACCGTGGTGACGTTCTCGATTACCTACCTCAAGTTGGTGGTGCACAAGGACACTTCAGAGATTCTGTTTCTGATGTTCGGTGCTCACTTGCTGCACTTTTTCATGATCCCGTTGATGGGCTATCTGTCCGACATCGTCGGGCGCAAACCGGTGTATCTGGTCGGCGCGGTGCTCACGGCATTTTGGGGGTTCGTCGGCTTCCCGATGATGGACACCGGCAACAACTGGCTGATCATGGCGGCCATTACCCTGGGCCTGGCCATCGAGTCGATGACCTACGCACCGTACTCGGCGCTGATGGCCGAAATGTTCCCCACGCACGTGCGCTACACCGCCCTCTCGCTGTGCTACCAGGTGGCGCCGATTTTCGCCGGTTCCCTCGCACCGCTGATCGCGATCACGCTGCTCAACAAGTACCACAGCTCGACGCCCATCGCCTGGTACCTGGTCGGTGCTTCGCTGATCTCGGTCGTTGCCGTGGGGCTGACCCGGGAAACCCGCGGCAAGTCGTTGCACGCGGTGGATGCCGAGTCTGCGGCGAGCATTGCCTCACTGGATAACGCCGCCCCCGCGACCCCGCGTCGAGGCGATTCGCTGGCGTGAGCCCAAAACCTGTAGGAGCGTGGCTTGCCTGCGATGGCGGTGTGTCATTCGAACCTCCATCGCGGGCAAGCCTCGCTCCTACAGAGGGATGTATTACCTTTTGCCTGACAGGAGTTTTCATGCCCCGGATCCTTGGTCACAACTACATTGGCGGCACGCGCAGCGCCGCCGGCAGCCTCATGTTGCACAGTCATGACGCCAGCACTGGCGAGGCGTTGCCCTACGCTTTCGTGCAAGCCACCGAAGGCGAAGTGCATGCCGCCGCTGAGGCCGCTGCCGCAGCATTCCCGACCTTTCGCACGATGCCAGCAGCACGCCGTGCGGATTTTCTGGAAGCCATCGCCGCACAACTGGATGCCCTGGATGACGAATTCGTCGCCTTGGTCACCCGCGAAACCGCATTGCCGAGCGCACGCATACAGGGTGAACGCGCTCGCACCAGCGGCCAGATGCGCCTGTTCGCCCAGGTCCTGCGTCGCGGTGATTTTTATGCTGCACGCATCGACCGCGCATTGCCTGACCGGCAACCGCTGCCACGCAGCGATCTGCGTCAGTATCGAATCGGTGTCGGACCCGTGGCCGTGTTCGGTGCGAGCAACTTTCCGTTGGCATTCTCCACGGCGGGCGGCGATACCGCAGCAGCCCTGGCCGCCGGGTGCCCGGTGGTGTTCAAGGCCCACAGTGGGCATATGGCGACCGCCGAACAGGTGGCCGATGCAATCATCCGCGCGGCCGAGCAGACTGATATGCCCAAGGGTGTGTTCAACATGATCTACGGCGCGGGTGTGGGTGAAGCCCTGGTCAAGCATCCGGCGATCCAGGCCGTCGGCTTCACCGGTTCGCTCAAAGGTGGCCGGGCGTTGTGTGACATGGCTGCTGCACGCGCCCAGCCGATTCCGGTGTTTGCCGAAATGAGCAGCATCAATCCGGTCGTGGTGTTGCCCGAAGCCCTTCACGTTCGCGGCGAGAAAATCGCCAATGAACTGGCCGCCTCTGTCGTGCTCGGCTGCGGCCAGTTCTGCACCAATCCGGGATTGGTCATCGGTGTGCGCTCCGTGCAATTCAGTGCCTTCACCGAAACCCTGACTGCGCGGCTGGCTGAACAACCGGCACAAACCATGCTCAACGCCGGCACGCTGCGCAGCTACGGAAAAGGTGTGCAGGCGTTGCTCAGCCACCCGGGCGTGACCCACCTGACCAGCCATGAACAACACGGCAATCAGGCGCGTACGCATCTGTTCAAGGCTGACGTGAGTCTGTTGCTCGAAGGTGATCCGTTGCTACAGGAAGAAGTTTTCGGGCCGACCACCCTCATCGTCGAAGTGGCCGACACAGCCGAACTGCGCCAGGCGCTGAACAGCTTGCACGGTCAACTCACCGCCACCCTGATTGGCGAACCGCAGGACCTGCATGAACACGCAGAGTTGCTGGCACTGCTGGAACAAAAGGTCGGCCGGGTGCTGTTCAACGGCTACCCCACGGGTGTCGAAGTGTGTGATGCGATGGTGCATGGCGGCCCCTACCCGGCCACCTCCGATGCCCGTGGCACCTCGGTCGGCAGCCTGGCCATCGACCGTTTCCTGCGCCCGGTGTGTTACCAGAACTGCCCGGAGGCGCTGCTGCCCGACCCACTGAAAAACGCCAACCCACTGGGTATTGCCCGGCTGGTCGACGGCATCAACCACCGAAATCCAATCTAACAGACACCCAAAAATCCTATAGGAGTGAGCCTGCTCCGGGCGGCGTTCCGACGATAGCGGAATGTCAGCCAACAGAAATGTTGAATGTACCGTCCCCTTCGCGAGCAGGCTCGCTCCCACACTGGATTGTTGCCGGGAACAATACTTGTGTACGACCTGGACTAACTGTGGGAGATTCTATGGTTGAGGGGAAGCCCTCAACTGGTTTTCGATTGGTATTCGCTCTGCCCGTTCAGCAG